>CAYTDY010000050.1:0-11340 GCA_964436665.1 uncultured Desulfobacteraceae bacterium | reverse complement strand
AGAGGAGTGAAGTCGCAGGATTTGTGAGCGGAGGTGAACAGCAAATGTGTGTAGTAGGCAGGGCCCTGATGACAGAGCCCAAGCTGGTACTTTTAGATGAGCCATCTATGGGACTTGCCCCTATGTTAATCCATGAGATATTCAATATCTTAACGAGGCTTAACAAGGACGAACACATATCTATTCTTCTGGTAGAGCAAAATGTAAAACTGGCCCTGAATGTGGCCCCATATGCATATGTAATGGAAACCGGGCGTATTGTCATGGATGATACGTCTGAGAGATTAAAAGAAAATGAAGACATCAAGGACTTTTATCTCGGGCTCTCTGAAAAAGGAAAGTCAAAGAGCTTTGCAGAGGTAAAACACTATAAGAGAAGAAAGAGATGGCTAACGTAGCCCTAAAATTTAAATAGGGAGGTTTTTATTATGCCTAAGAAATATACTGTATTATTAATCGCGCTTATTTTTGGGTTTGGGTTGCTATTTGCCTCTTGTGCTGCTGTTCAGGTAAAACCTACTGCGGCCAATTTTAAGGCACCAACAATAGCACTCGAAATGATAGAGGTACCCCAGTATGATGGATACTGGTATTATGGTGGTAATATCAAACCAACCCAGGGTCAGGCAGGGAATCATGGTGCACCATTGTCATTAGTCATTACCTTTAATATCACTAATCCGAATCCATACCCGATTCTGCTGGAGGGATACAATTTTGTCATTGCATTTGAAGAATTTGATATGACTACTGTGCATGGCTATGAGGCCCAGTGGATTCCGGCTGGTAAGACAAATCAAGTCAGGGTAGCCACCTTGTTTACCACTCGCTCAGCATTATTGAAGCTTGGGGTTACCAGTGGCTATAAGCTAAAGGCCAAGGGTATAAATATGTGGCAGGCAATGGAAAGATTTTGGAACACGATTCCTGATATGGCCTTCCCAATTAACATTTATGAAGGGAGTTTCGGCTTTAGTGCTGATGGTGTCTCTAAGGCAGTTCCATTTAAAGACACTTACCCTAAATAACAGGGTAAAATCTCTATAAAACTGGACCGCTAAAGGTGGTACCTTTGGCGGTCTTTTTACTTATTGACTGAAAGAAAGGGCTTTGTAGAATACTTTTAAGGTCATTGCGAGCGTATCAAGGCGATCTCTAACTGCTTAGAAACACAATAAGATTGTGGAGCCTGTTCCGAGCGTAGCGAGGAATCTCTGAGTTTGCTTCGGCTTCACCTCGCAACCACTATGCTCCTCGCAATGATTCAACAGACAATTCTATATTGCTCTCAAAGAGGAGAACAATGGGTTTATATGATTTTACCTTTTACAATGTGATAAATCGGAACGCTTTCTGTTTCAAGGATAGGCCGGCATGGTATGAAGTGGATGAGGATCTCACTCTAACCTTCTCAGAATATAAGGCAAAGGTTGATCGCCTGGCCTTGGGTCTCCAAAAGGCAGGGATCAATAAAGGAGACCGGATCGGTATTTTGGGGAACAACAGTCTCGAGTTTTTCCTGCTCTATGGTGGTGCGGCAGCCGTCGGTTCGATTATGCTACCCATCAACTGGAGGCTCTCCGGTGACGAGGTCGCGTATAATCTGAATGATTGTGAAGCGAAAGTATTATTCGTAGACAAGGAATATCAGGAAACCATTGAGGGAGTGAAAGACAAGCTTCCGACTGTGGAAAAATACTTCAATCTGGGCCCTGCCGGGGGCAAGTTTACGGATTTTGGCGCTTTATTGGGGTACGAGGGCGAATTTGAGCCGGTAGATGTATCTACTGATGATGGTTTTGTTATTATCCATACGGCTGGCGTGGCAGGCAAGCCGAGGGGCGCATTGATGAGCCACGGAAATATGCTCTGTCTGGATATGCATTTTGATTACGTCCTGAATCTGACAACAAAAGATGTCCATCTCAACCTCCTCCCACTTTTTCATGTGGCAGGGCTCTTCCTGGCAGCCGCAGGCTTTCATGCAGGTGCCTTAACTATCAATATGAGCGGATTCGATGCGCTAAAGGCAGTGGAGCTCATTGAGATGAAAAAGGTCTCTTTTATGTATGATTTTACGCCGATCCTTGGCCGAATACTCGAACAACATGAAAAGACAGGGAAGGATATCAGGTCATTAAGGGCTGTGATGGGTTTAGAAGAACCCAAGACCATAGAAAAATATCAAGAAATAACCGGTGGTAACTTTTATATCTTATACGGTCAGACAGAGACCTCGTCCTTGACGACCATTGCACCTTATAATGAGAAACCAGGCTCAGCCGGCAAAGTACTTCCCCTGGCTGAAGTACAGATTTTGGATGATTACGATAATCCGGTCCCTGTGGGTCAGGTAGGCGAGATTACCATGAAAGGACCGATGATTTTTCAGGGTTACTGGAATCTCCCCAAAGATAATGAATACACCTTTAGAGGGGGCTGGCATCATACCGGCGATATGGGCCGTTTTGATGAAGATGGTTATCTCTGGTATGCGGGGCGCAAAGCAGACAAGGAGCTCATCAAGCCTGGAGGTGAAAATGTCTATCCGGCTGAGGTGGAAAAGGTTATTCTTGAACATCCTGCAGTTGAAAAGATCGTTGTTTTCGGCGTTCCTGATCCCAAATGGAAAGAGGGGATCAAGGCAGTCTGTCAGTTGAAAGAAGGGCAGAGCCTTGAGCCACAGGAGCTGATAGATTTTGTCGGTGAGCGCATAGCCAGATTCAAGAAACCTCAATACGTGGAATTTGTCACGGATCTTCCTCTTCTTGATGATGGCTCTCCGGACAGGGCCAAGGTTAAGGAACTGTATGGTGAATAATAGCTAACTTATTAGAATATAAGGTCTCATTTTGCTTGTCGAACAAAATGCTACAATGGGCCTCGGTTTGGCATCCTATGGATATGGGAGAATGGCAGGATTGTTCTGGATGGAACAGCAGAAGTCCTTAAAGATAATGAGGATGTAAAATATATTGGGACTAACCGGCGTTGGTCAGAAACGTAGCTATAGGGATGCAAAGCATTACAAGATTAGGAAAAGGTAGTTAGGGTAGAAGGAGGGTAGATATGGGTCTTTATGATTTTACTATTTATGATGTTATAAACCGGAATGCCAGATGTTTTACAAACAGGCCAGCCTGGTTGGAGGTCTCAGATGGACGCGAGTTAACATTTGGCCAGATCAAGGATATGGTCGATCACCTGGCAAAAGGCCTGCAGGATGCGGGTGTAAAGAAAGGTGATCGGATTGGAATACTGGGAAAGAACGGTCCTGAATACTTTCTTCTTTATGGGGCAGCCTCTGCCCTGGGGCTGATTGCCCTTCCTATAAACTGGCGCTTGTCTGGAGATGAGGTAGCCAGTAACCTGACCGATGGTGCGCCAAGATTGGTCTTTGCCGATCCTGAGTACCAGGAATTGATCAATGGATTAAAAGGAAAGTTAGGTTCGGTTGAAAAATATTATAATCTAAGCGGCAAGGAAGGTGCTTTCTCTGATTTCGGGCAATTGCTTGATAATAATGCGGATTTTGAACCGGAAGAGGTAGCTACAAATGATGGCGCGGTTATAATCCACACGGCCGCAGTGGAGGGTAAGCCAAGAGGGGCCCTTTTGTGCCATGGTAATATTCTCTCTGCAAGTACACAATACAGTCATATATTCAAAGTAACGAAAGAGGATATTCACCTCAGCCTCCTTCCACTCTTCCATGTGGGTGGTCTCTTTATGGCCATAACAGCATTTCATGCCGGGGCCCTGAACATCGATGTGGATAGGTTTGATGCGGAACAGGCAGTAGACCTTATTCAGGATAAAAGGATTACCATGCTTTGTGATTTTGCTCCGATACTGGCCTCAATCCTTGATAGCCAAGAAAAAAGTAAGAAAGACATTACTTCTTTAAGGATGGTTGTCGGTCTTGATACTCCTGAGACTATAGAAAGGTATCAAAACCTCACAGGCGGGGAATTTTTCATACTCTATGCTCAGACAGAGGTTTCCTGCTTTATAAGCCTTGCACCATACAATGATAAACCTGGTTCTGCAGGCATACCTTTACCACTTGCAGATGTGAGGCTTGTAGATGGCTATGATAAAGAGGTAGAAACTGGTCAGGTAGGTGAGATTTTGGTCAGAGGCCCCATGGTTTTTAAGGGTTACTGGAATCTCCCAAAGGATAATGAATACACCTTTAGGGGTGGCTGGCATCATACCGGAGACCAGGGGCGCTTTGACGAGGAAGGCTATCTCTGGTATGCCGGACGTAAGGCAGAGAAAGAGCTCATCAAGCCCGGAGGAGAAAATGTCTATCCGGCCGAGGTAGAAAAGGTTATTCTTGAACATCCTGCGGTTGAAAAGACTGTTGTTTTCGGCGTTCCTGATCCCAAGTGGAAAGAGGGGATAAAGGCAGTCTGCCAATTAAAAGAGGGACAGAGCCTTGAGCCACAGGAGCTGATAGATTTTGTCGGTGAACGTATAGCCAGGTTTAAGAAACCTCAATATGTGGAATTTGTTAAGGATCTTCCCCTTCTTGAGGATGATTCTCCGGACAGGGCGAAGGTTAAGGAACTGTATGGTGAACAATAGCTAAATCAGTAGAATTGATCAATTAAGGCCCTGCTTCAAAACGAGCAGGGTTTTTTTGTTTACTTTACTTCTGATTTTTTCTACAGCCAGGTATGCAATTTCTCCCTGGACAGCAGTTTTAAAATTTAGCTAACACACAAAAATAATTTGACACAATCGATTTTGATGATACTATTTTACTCGGCAATTGAGGGAAATTCAATGGGTAAATCTTAATTTTTGCAGCATTATTAGCTCTATTATATATAGAAATAAGGAGGTAATGTGATGGAAGAAAGGAAATACTGGGATCCAGAGATTGAGACTATAAGCATAAATGCATTGAAGGAGCTTCAGGGGGAGCGCCTACGGGATACAGTTACTCACGCATATGAGGACAGCGCCTTTTATCGCCGGAGGTTTGATGCCGCCGGAGTAAAACCGAGCGACATAAGGACAATTGAGGATGTTAGCAAATTACCCTTATTAGAGGATAAAGAATTCAAAGATAGCCCAATCGAAGAAAGGATAACAGTACCTTTTTCGGAAGTGACAAAGATTTGCTCCAGTGGCGGCACTACCGGCATACCGAGTCCTTTTCCCCGCACAGCAAGTGATTGGCAGGACATTATCGATAGGAATACGAGGGTAATGTGGGCAGCAGGGATACGCCCTAGCGACATTGTTCAAATTAGGCCCATGTTTGAATGCTTTTGCATATCCTGCTCTAATATAGGTACCACTAACTTAACGTTATGTGCAGGCAGGGGTAATATGGATAGTCAGATAAGGTTAGCCCAAATGATGGGAGCTAATATAATTATTGACGGACTTGCTTCGCTATTGCAATATTTAAACAGAGCGGAGGAATTGGGTATCCACATTAAAGATACTAAAATACGTGGGGCGTGGGGCATAGGGGAAGGCTGGTCTGATGCATATACAAAGAAGATGGAAAAGAAGTGGGGGCTGAGCTTTTTGCCCAGGGCCTATGGAGCCAGTGACTTCGGAAGTATGGTCGGCTATGAGTGTGAGGAGAGGAATGGCCTTCACATCTCTGCCGATAAATGTTTATTTGAGGTCATTGATCCGGAAACCCAAGAGCCACTTGGTCCTGGGGAGGAAGGAGAACTCGTTGTTACTACCTTAACACTCAAGGCCTTGCCCCTTATCAGGTGGAAGGCTTCCGATATAGCCGCCTTACTCCCGTATGAGCCCTGCACTTGTGGTAGAACCCTCCCTAAGATGTCTCAAATTAAGGGGAGATTTATTTTCAGTGTGAAGGTGAGGGGGAAGAGAATTTACCCAACTGATGTTGAAGATGTGGTAGCCAGCTTACCGGGCTTGGGAGATGAATACCAGATAATCGTAGATAAGCCAGGGGAATTAGAAAGATTGAAGGTAAAGGTAGAGGTCGAACCTCAGGTCAAGGATACTGAAAGTCTGAAGAGGGAGACTGAGACGACATTTAACAAAAAATTAGGCGTAGAGAGTGAGGTAGAAATAGTCTCCAAAGGGACCATTAAGCGCACTATGTGGAAAGCTCAGAGACTTATTAGCACTTACGCGAAGGGTTAAAAAAGGGTCTTTTTTCTGCCTGAGGAGACAGAGTATGCATTCAGGGAAGTCTCGAACCATACAGGATATACGGCCAGCTTTGATGAAGACGGCTTTCTCTGGTATGCCGGACGAAAAGCAGAGAAGGAGCTTATCAAGCCAGGAGGAGAAAATGTCTATCCGGCTGAGGTAGAAAAGGTGATCATTCAACATCCGGCAGTTGAGAGAACCGTTGTTATAGGCGTGCCTGATCCCAAGTGGAAAGAGGGAATAAAGGCAGTTTGTGAGTTGAAAGAAGGACAGAGCCTTGAGCCACAGGAACTTATTGATTTTGTCGGTGAACGGATAGCCAGGTACAAGAAACCTCAATATGTGGAATTTGTTAAGGATCTTCCCCTTCTTGAAGATGGCTCTCCAGATAGGGCTAAGGTGAAGGAATTGTATGGTGGAGAGCAATAAAATCTATTCCAAAAATAAAAATCAAAAGCCCTACTTAAAATGTAGGGCTTTTTTATTTCTCTGATGGGCCTATTTTTAAGCTTGTTAATCATAGGGAGACTGCTATAGCAGACTCATCAATAACTTCTATTTTATCCGATGAGGTTGGAAGTCCCTCTCCGGCATCTACCATATCCTCTATATATATCTCGGAAGCATCTTTTATGTTTATTAATGCATCTTGTCGAGAATAACCCCAACTGGAACAACCTGGAAGTGTTGGGATAGATACACTCCACCTCCCATCTTCTTCTTCCTTGAGATCAACCCTTAATACAAAAGTCTTCATATCTAACCTCCCATTGGATAATGATTGAAAAGTATAACATCTTCAAATAAATGTCAAATACTGAAGTTTCAAAAATGAACTGCCTCGCCGCAGAGCAACGGGGTATCAATCGGAATATCCATAATTGCACCAAGGGGCAGGGAATTAATAAGCCTCAGTCTTATGAAACTGCTGTCCGCCATATTTCTGGCGGACTTGGCCTTCGGCGGATTCAATTTGAGCTTCGTTTCCGAATTCCAGAACACAGAAGCCTTTGACATTTGTGTAAAGCTATAGTAACCGTTGCTAAGAAATCTGAATTTTGGCAACGGGCTACAGACAACTACCAACGGACATCACAGGAATTATGGAGCCGAAGAAAACAGAGGCAATTATTTTAAGGACAAAGGATTTTGGTGAATCTGACCTTATTGTGACCGTTTTTTCCTCTCTTTACGGGACCCTAAAGGGTGTGGCCAAAGGGGCTCGCAGGAGTTCAAAACGATTTGTTAATTCTCTTACTACTTTTTCCCTGGTTAATCTTGCGCTTAGAGAGAGAAGAAGCGGTGATCTTGTTTGGCTTGATTCAAGCGAATTGATTGATGGTTTTCAGGGAATAAGATCAGATTACAATCTGTTATCCAAGGCCAGTTATATGGTTGAGATGACAGAGATCCTTTTTCCACTTAATGTGCCAAGTTCTGAGATGTTTCAGTTGCTCAAATTTTCATTAAGCTCTCTCTCAAATAAAGAAAACACCGAAGAGACCATGATTATTTTCCGGGCACGGGCCATGAAGATAGGTGGATTTGGTATTAATGTATCTAAATGCAGTATTTGTGGTCGACCATATAAGGGGGAGGGGAGGGCATTATTTCATCCGCAGAGTGGTTCAATAGTATGTTTGGCGTGTGAGAAGGAATCGGTTTTAACCCCCGGAATGGACCCTAAAGCAGTCCATGTTCTTGAGCAACTTCAGTCTCATGACCTCTCATTATCTAAAACCTTCAAGTGTGATGAAGATGTACTAAGCGAGCTGAGAAATGTTTTAACAGCACATGTTGAACATCGTTTAGGAAAGAGGTTAAAATCTGCCAAATATTTAGATAATTAGTTATTAAAGTTAAAGAATATTCTAAATATCGGAAGCACATATACCATTAAATTATGCCACAGATCTTCACAGATATATGCAGATAAGAATTTTTATTTCTTAATCTAAAAAATCTGCGTTAATCTGCGGCCAAAATGGGATTTCCTATACTATGAAAAGATGAAGGCGGCTAAAGAAAAAATCTTTAACCGCCTTCTATTTCTCAAGAGACCTGATCTTCTCTCAGTCTCTAAAAGTGGTTTTATGTATTACTTACCTCGCTTGGGCTTGAAGGCCTTCAGGATTGTTCCTGTTTTTTCAGTCAAGGGCTTTGCCTTCTTCAGGATCTTCTCAGGAGTAAGATCTTTCCATTCTCCCTTTTTGATATCCTTTTTGGACAGGGACTTAACCTTGCTCTTGACACTCTCAGCCTTGCCCGGAGCTTTTACTTTCTTCTTGGCAGGTTTTCTGCTCGCCTTCAGAACCAAATTCGCAAAACTTCTTGACCATTCACCTGATTTTAGGCTAAATTTCATTAGCTATTAGCTAAGATGGAACCTGTCAAAATAAATGCTTAAAGCGTGTACATAAGTTATTTTATAACTTACGTCACCTTTTAGGGAGAGAATCAATGCAGGAGGGGTAATCTAATGACTGATTCATTGAAAAAGGCGATAGAGATAATTGTTCAAGTAGCCAAACCCGACAAAATTATTTTATTTGGATCTCATGCAAGGGGAGATAACAAACCAGAAAGCGACTATGATCTCCTTGTTTTGAAAAGAGGTTTAACAAAACAGCGAGCATTAACACAAAAAATATACTTGAGCTTTAAAGATGTTGGAGCCTCCGTAGACGTTATTGTAGCTGATTTGGAAAAGTACGATCAGTTAAAGACGGACCCTTACATGATTTATTATGAAGCGGCTAAGAATGGAAGGATGGTCTATGAGCAATCTTGAAAATGCAAATAAATGGTTTCAAAGAGCAAAGAGTAACATGGCTCGCGCAAAGGCGGGCAAGGTTTCGTCCGAAATACTCTACGAAGACCTTTGTTATGATGCCCAACAAGTTGCAGAAAAGGCTTTGAAATCGGTGTGCATTTTTCACGAAATCGTTTTTCCTAAAACCCATGATATAGCTTACCTGATTGAACTATTGGAAAAAGGGAACGTGATTGTACCTGACGATGTGCAGAACGCCAAATTATTGACCGGTTACGCAGTAGAAACTCGCTACCCAGGAGATTATGAACAAGTGAATGAAGTGGATTATATCAAAGCTGTAGAAATTGCCGAGAAAGTTTTTAGGTGGGTGGAAAAGAAAATTACAGAATGAGTAACGACCGCAGACTCATAGAGGACTACCTCCCTGTAATGGCATTTGTTGATGCATTGAAGATTTCCAAGAAGAGTCTCTGCTTAAAATCCTGGGATGGAAATCGGCCAATAACCCCATAGGGAGCATTCAGCTACAAGCTAAACCTAATTCCAAACTCCAAAATCACTTCCGCCCTTTGCGCTTTGCTCCATGCTCTATGTTTACCGCGCCTGCCCTGTGAAATGCAGAGCATATTTCACTGGGGTGAAATTCGAAGACCATTTAACCGGGGCGCTTTGCCCCTTGCCCTCCGCACTATGCTCTATGCGCTTTGCGCTCTGCTCCTTGTCCGCATTGCGTGTTTTTCTTGACCATTCACTTAATTTTAGGCTAAATTTCATTAGTATTTATCTAAGTAGGTTTAATCTTTATGATGGATAGCCATGAAGGAATGACTAAAAGACCCCGTTTCTCATAAAGAGAGCGGGGGTTTTATTTTTTTATGGAGATATTGCTCTTATCTAATACTAATATTTCAAGACCTGGACATCAGTCTCTATGTGTGCCGAGGAGTAAGGTATGAAACCCCATCTTAATAAAGGTCTTTTCTCCAATTATTACCTTGAGGAACTCCTGCCGAGGGAGGAGGGATTCAAGATCCCATTATCAGAGTTAAGGAAGGTCTTTGAAGATATTAAGAAGATATGGGATAAGAAATATCTTTCGTCCTTCAATGAACCTCAACTCCGAAAGCATTTCCTGGATAAGGTATTTGAAATCTTAGGCTGGACGATCGATGTAGAGCCCCCAACTCCCTCTGGTGAATGGTCAAAACATCCTGATTATGCTCTGTTTGACTCTAAGGAAGACTTAAAGCTTTCCCAGAAAGCAATCAAGGAAGAGTATTTCAAAAAGACTCTTTGTTTAGGCGAAGCAAAGCACTGGGGAAGAGCACTCGATAAGAAAGTAAAAGTTGACACTGAAGATCCACAAAATCCCTCCCTCCAAATAAGTAGATACTTGTGGCTCACCGAGGTCAAATGGGGGATACTTACTGATGGAAGGTACTGGAGACTTTATGAAAGAGAGACTTCAAAGAGGCTAGATATCTTCTATGAGATAGATTTAGAAGACCTTATTGAAAATGGCTCTATAGAAGACTTCAAATACTTCTATCTCTTTTTCCGAAAACATGCCTTTCCTGCTTTTTTGGCAAAAATTTACAAGGAAAGTGTTGGCTATGCGGAGGCGGTGGGTGAACAACTTAAAGAAAATGTCTATCATGCTCTAAAGACCGTTGCCCAAGGCTTTTTGAAATCACCAGACAATGACCTGAAAGAAATTCATCTCAAAGAAATTCACGACAACTCCCTGATCCTTCTTTACCGCCTTCTCTTTATCCTCTATGCAGAGTATCGTGATCTCCTCCCTTTAGGAGAAAACCAGTACTATACTGAATCCTACAGTCTCGATGTCTTTAAAAAGGAAATAGCAGATAGATTAGATAAGCACGAACCCATCGCGACCTCAACACATGGTTACTGGAATAAACTTAAAGAGTTATTTGAGATCATAAATATTGGGAACTCTGAGCTAGGAGTGCCTCCATACAACGGTGGCCTCTTTGAACCCGATAAACACGAATTTCTGGAAAGATATAGAGTAGGTGATCTTTATATCGCAAAAGCAGTTGATTTTCTCTCCCGCTCCAGTGACAGAGCCTATATTGACTATGGCAGTCTTGAAATCCGTCATTTAGGTTCTATTTACGAAGGGCTTCTGGAATACAAACTCAAGATTGCCGAAGAGAAGCTTGTTCCCGTAAAAGAAAAAGGTAAGGAAGTCTTTATTCCCCTTGAAGAGGCCAAAAAGGCAAAAAAGAAGATTAAGGAAGAAGAAATTGTCAGAGAAGGGGAGATATATCTTGCCACTGACAAAGGGGAGCGTAAAGCAACCGGTTCCTACTATACCCCTAATTATATCGTCAACTACATCATTGATAACACCCTTGGTCCCCTAGTAGAAAGAATTTACA
>CAYTDY010000049.1:0-11386 GCA_964436665.1 uncultured Desulfobacteraceae bacterium | reverse complement strand
AGGATATGTGCAGGCTTTCAAAGGTATGTGACCCTGTCAATATCAATCACCTCAAGCGCTTTGTTGCAGACATAGAGATGACCGGGGAAAGAATTACCCCCTATAAGGCACCTGATACAGGAAAAAGGATAGCCATCATTGGAGGGGGGCCTGCAGGGCTTACCTGTGCCTATTATCTTGCAAGACTGGGTCATAGCCCGACCATCTTTGAGGCCATGCCCAAGTTAGGTGGTATGCTCAGATATGGTATCCCTGAATATAGACTCCCTAAAAAAACCCTGGACTGGGAGATAGCCGGAATCCTTGAGATGGGGGTGGAGGTTAAAACAGATGTCAGTATGGGAGCTGATTTTACCCTGAAGACACTCAAGGATGATGGCTTTGAGGCCTTCTTCCTTGGAACCGGTGCATGGGATACCAGGAGCCTTGGGGTTGAAGGAGAGGATCTTAAAGGGGTGCTGCCCGGGACCCATTTTCTTATTGACAGAGGTCTGGAGAAAGAGACCCCTGTGGGTGATAAGGTAGCTATCATTGGAGGTGGAAACACCGCCTTAGATGCAGCAAGAACATCCTGGAGACTGGGGGCCAAAGAGGTAACCATTATATACCGACGCTCACGTAAAGAGATGCCTGCAAATGATATCGAGATAGAGGAGGCAGGAAAGGAAGGGGTGGTATTCCACTACCTGGCTGCACCTGTAAAACTTATGGGAGAAAAGGGAAGGCTAACACACCTGGAATACCTGGAGATGGAGTTAGGGGAGCCTGATGAGTCAGGGAGAAGGAGGCCTGTGCCTAAGGAGGGTACAGAGACAGTAATAGAGGTAGACAATGTTATTAATGCCATAGGACAGTTTCCAGTTACTGATTTTCTAAAGGCCGATGGTGTGGGCCTCAGCCGGTGGAATACCATAGAGGTAGTAAATGATATAACCGGTGAGACAAACATAGAGGGGGTATTTGCTGGTGGAGATGCGGTCACAGGGGCATCCATTTTGGTAGAGGCAGTTGGGGCTGGAAGAAGGACAGCCAGATCCATCCATCTATATCTGAGTGGAGAAGATATATCTCTCCCGGAGAAGGTAATTACCAAAAAAAGCCAGCTTCCTGATGTAGAAGAGCTTAAAGAAGTAAAAGAATCTGAAAGGATACATATGCCTGAGCTTTCTGTCGATGACAGGAGACTGAGCTTTAAAGAGGTTGAGTTAGGCCTTGATGAGAATATGGCTAAAGGTGAGTCAGATAGATGTTTAAGTTGTGGCCTTATATGTTATAGGAAGGAGGGGGGTTGAAAAACTGTTAGCTTTTTTTCTTCAGCTTATCTTCCAATTCCTTGAGATTCATAATAAAGTCTGATTTAATACCCAGAATATAGCTTCCTTTTAATTTGCCTTGTTTTATCTGTGTCTTATGTCTAACCTTGCCATCTATTGTTAAGGTTGCTACCTCAAGAAAAAATTTCAAATTTTTTATTGTATCCCCTACATTAATCTTATCCAATAGAACATAATTCTCTCTATTTACAATAAGACCAATGCCATGAGGACCAAGGTTGATGACATTCAATTGGTACAATTTTTTATCCTCTTCTAAGATAAACTCGGCAGAGAAAAATTTCATTAGACCGTTCTCAACTCTTTCCTCTCTCCTTTTTTCCTCTATTTGAATAGTGGCAGGAAAATCTACTATAAGCCCAAACTCGGGAGGTTGGGTATTTATACCAAGATATTTTGTGGCAAAAATACATTTTCTTTCGCTCGCTTCAAAGGAAAAGAGGACATCAGGGGAAGACTGAATAAGGGAGTCACCAGCTTCAGGATAAAGTTTCTCAATTATAAGATGGTTATGTTTGTTGCCTCTTTTTACCTTAACTGCCTTGGTTGTAAATTGCTCCTTTCTCCCTTTAATATTTATTGATACCTCAACCCTTTTCGAGATCAGATAGCGAATTATATTAAGAATTCTCTCTTTTTCTTTTACAGTAATGAAATCCATAAACCTTTCTTTCATAACTTAGTTGCACATTGTATAACCGCAAAAATGGCAAGTCATGCATCCTTCTTCAAAGTTAACAGGCTCACCACATTCAGGACAAGTTTCTCCCTTGAGAGACCTTTCTTTTCCTGATACCTTTTTCCCCTCTCCCTTGAGATACCTATCCTTAAGTACCTTACCTATAGCATCTGGTATTGAGAGTACCAGCCCATCTTTTTGAAAAACCGGATGCTCTCCACCTATGCCCTTTAACTGTTCAACAATGTCCTCTACCATTATGCCAGACCTAAGGGCAAGGGAGACTAACCTACCAATAGCTTCTGTCTTGGCTGTAGTTGAGTTTCCTGATTTGCCAATTAAGGCAAAAACCTCGAACGGTCTACCTTCGTATTCGGTTACATTAATATAGAGATTGCCCAATCCAGTCTTTATCTTGGTAGTAAAACCCTCAACCGTTTCAGGCCTCTCCTTTATACCGCTATGAAACCTATCATTATCATGATCTTTGTTAAAACTCAATACTTGTCTATTCTTGCTCCCATCCCTATAAATAGTTACACCTTTGCAGCCAAGCTCATAGGCCAAATTGTAAATATTTAATACGTCAGCAGGGGTAGCATCGCGAGGCAGATTAACCGTCTTTGACACAGCATTATCAGTATATTTCTGGAAGGCTGCCTGCATCTTTATATGCCACTCAGGGCTTATATCATGGGCAGTCACGAAAACCTCTTTAATATCAGCTGGGATCTCTTCTATTCTCTTTAACGTTCCCTCTTTGGCCAGTCTCTCCATTAATTCCTTACTGTAAAAACCCCTTTTCCTGGCAATCATCTCAAAGTAAGGATTCACCTCTATCAATTCATCATCATCCATAACATTTCTTATAAAGCTCAGCCCAAAGAGTGGCTCAATACCACTGGAACAGCCAGCAATGATACTCAGCGTTCCTGTTGGGGCAATCGTTGTTGTAGTGGCATTTCTATAATGACAATCAGGCCTATCCTTAAAGATACTTTTTTCAAAATTCTTAAACACTCCCCTCTCTTTGGCCAATGCAATGCTTGCTCTCTTTGATTCCTTTTGTATAAAAGACATAACATCCTCGGCAAAAGAAAGTGCCTGCTCGCTATTATAGGAAATTCCCATCTGATACAGCATATCTGCGAATCCCATTACTCCCAGGCCTATCTTTCGATTGCCACGGGCCATCTCTGTAATCCTGTCCAAGGGATACCTCGACATATCAATTACATCATCCAGGAAACGTATGGTTAACCAAACTGTTTCACCTAATTCCTTCTTGTCAATACTTGGCTTACCGTCCTCATGGATAACAAATTTGGCAAGATTTATGGAACCAAGATTGCAGGCCTCGAAAGGTAAAAGAGGTTGTTCCCCGCATGGGTTGGTACTCTCAATTTCACCTATTTCAGGGGTTTGATTATCTCTATTTATTCTGTCAAGAAAAATAACACCGGGGTCCCCATTCTCCCAGGCCTGTTGTACGATCTTATTATAAACATCAGGTGCATTTAATTGACCCATCTCCTTCCCACTCATAGGATCTATAAGGGAATAGGTTGTATTATCCTTCAGTGCCTCTATAAAATCTTTATTCAGTGCCACAGATATATTAAAATTTATGAGCTCCTTGTCATCATTTTTGCAATGGATAAATTCCATGATATCCGGGTGGTCTACCCTTAATATCGCCATATTGGCTCCCCTTCTTGTCCCACCCTGTTTGACTTGCTCCGTGGCTGTGTTAAATATCCTCATAAAGGAAACTGGGCCTGAGGCCACTCCACCTGTTGTTCCTACCCGACTATTCTTTGACCGTAGTCGAGAAAAGGAAAAACCGGTTCCCCCTCCAGACTTATGAATCAGGGCAGCATATTTTAAGGAATCAAAGATACCCTCCATGCTGTCCTCCACCGGGAGAACAAAACATGCGGCCAACTGGCCTAATTCTGTGCCTGCATTCATTAAGGTTGGAGAATTCGGTAAAAACTTTAATTCAGTCATCACCGTATAAAATTTCTCCTCCATCTTTCGTGCTTGCTCTTCACCCGCATAATTTTTCTCGGCAAGTGCTACATGATGGGCCACCCTTCTAAAAATCTCTTCCGGCGTTTCAATCACATCGCCGTTAACATCCTTTCTAAGATACCTTTTTTTAAGAACCTTGTGGGCATTAGGGGAAAGTTTAGGACCATTTTCCTTTGTAAACAATAGGTTATGTAAATGAATCGGCTTTACCTTTGTCAAGCCATACTCTAACATCTTGGCATCTATTATCTTCTCAAATAATGGAATCTTTATTTCATTGAGACCCATCCTCTCTAAGTCCTCTCTCAGTGACCGAGTTATTGTTATAGCCTGCTCACTGTTCACCTGGTTCTGGGTAACCAAAACATCACTAATCATTTGATCATCCCATTTTACGGCGTTTGGGATTAGATTCCCATCTCTTAAAACTAGCACCATTTCTGCCCACATAGCTCCCTCCAAAAAATTAAAAAATTTTCTTTATACCAGAACATATTGTGACAAATTGTACCATAAACCCCTATATATTGTATGTCAAGAAAAAATTAAACAGAAAAAATTAAACAGAAAAAATTAAACAGAAAAAATTAATTTTTTTACCTAAAATTTTAAAGTCTATGAAAATCCCCTCTTGAATCTGGAAATTGAGTTATTATTGACAGTGATGATAAAAAAGTTTTAAAGAGAGTTATTAATGTCGTGCGACCTTTACTTAGTTTTTAAGATGGCCCCTTGCAATATGGAAGGAGCCTCAAAGGAGGGATTTAGCATCGACAAGAAAACAGATAAGAGACCAAGGCTGCGGCTGATTCGGGGCAGTTATCCCTGCAAGATGTTGGTCGGATCTGTTGATATCGTTGCTGCGCCGAAAGATACACCACCTTTTCCGGTAGATGCGGTGGCTGTCGAGGAGGACACCTTCCTCGTCCTGAGCGCCGATACAAAGGTGCGTGATCCACATAAACATCTAATGCAAGTGATGACCCAGGTGATTGAAACACGCCCTGAAACACCCGGGAGCGTGCTCGTCAAGGGCAAATCCCCACTTCGCCTTATTGCGATTGTTCACGATCTCAACCAGGAGCCATCATGGAGGGAGGAATGGATAGCGAGTGCTCTTGACGGGATCTTCCGAGAGGCTGAAAGCCGGAAGCTTAAATCGATCGCCCTACCCTTTCTCGGGACCTTCCACGGTTCTTTTGAGAAACAACGTTTTGTTGTGCTGCTACGGCATGCTCTGGAGCAAACCTCAGCCAACCACCTGAAGAGCATATGGCTGGTCGTGCCCCATGGAACCAGCTCTAAGATCTTCCAAATGCTTGAATCTGAATCAAAAAAATGAGAAGAAGAATGTAAATAGACTCTGCCCTTGATATCGGACACATCATACTCGAGGAGACATTAAAATGAGAGACAAACGTTCTGGTGGGTATAAAAAGCCAAGGCCTAAAAAGAAAGGCAGTAACCAATCTTTTGATGATCTTCTTAGAGAAATGAGAAAAGGCAGCTCCTCAGACAGCGATTACAGAGAACGCTCACTGAAGATTCACGGACTTATCTGTGCCAAATGTGGGAGAGAGTTTACTTACAAAAACAGGCATCTTCTGACTGTACACCATAAAGATGGAAATCACAGGAATAATCCCCCTGATGGTTCTAACTGGGAAAATCTGTGTGTTTACTGCCACGATGATGAACATAGCAGGGATGTTCTCGGCGATTATTTAAGTGATGAAGAGTAAACATTCCTAACTTCCTTCCTCCTTGTAGTGGAAGCGTTTGAGTGGGGCAAGATAGAGGGAATTTTAAGTTCTATGAGCGGGTATTTACCCAAGACCGTCGTGGATCTCGCTGAGCTTCGTGATCGGGTACAGGTCTTTCGTGACCGTGCACACGCAGGGAAGATTTTGGCCGGTATGCTCGAATCATATGGGAATACAGATGCAATAGTGCTCGGTATACCCGCAGGTGGGATTCCGGTTGCTACAGTGATCGCCCAGCATCTTCATCTTCTCCTGGACGTATTGGTGGTCAGCAAGATCACACTCCCCTGGAATACTGAAGTCGGTTATGGAGCAGTGGCATTTGACGGAAGCGTGCATCTGAATGAAAAACTCTTACCAAGACTGCGGCTGAGCGAAGAGGAAATCCAGCAGGGAATCGAAAAGGCTTTTGTTAAGGTTACTCACAGGGTCAAAAGCCTTCGAGACGAAAGGACATTTCCAGATCTCTCAAAACAACCAGTGATCCTGGTAGACGATGGACTTGCATCGGGCTTTACTCTTCTCGTAGGGGTCGAGGCCCTTCGTAAGGCCAGGGCAAGTCAGATCATCCTAGCAGTACCTACCGGTCACTGGGACTCCGTTCAGATGATTGCTCATCAAGTGGAAAATATGTACTGTGCCAATATCCGTCAAGGAAAGAGCTTCGCTGTTGCGGATGCCTATCAAAGGTGGGCGGATGTATCTGATAAACAAGTGGTTAAAATCATAAAAGGATTAAAGCTGGACTAACTGATTACCCCTCCCCCCAAGGGAGAGGGAACTGCATGGAAACCCTGTAGCAAACTCCAGGGAATAATGAAGTTTAAAGGGCGCATGGATCAGGGAAGTCACCAAAAAGATTAATAATTTCTAGGACACCATCACGGAGTCGGAAAGCAAGACTCCCCGGAACGGACTCCCTTCGTTTCACTCAGGACAAGCTCACTTCGCCTCCTGAATCTATAAGCGCCAGCTTTTTCTTACGCGTCCAGCCTTTTTAGGTCCTTTCTGTAGACACAGCTTCGTTCTTCATCATTGGAGCTTCTTTGTAGAGCAGGGGCGGATTTCCATGCTGACGCATCCTGTTAACAAGGTCGGTGGTTATACCAATATAAAGCTTTTCCTTTTTCTCGATGATGTAAACCCACCAGATATTCAAATTGGCCCTCTCAAAGTAGTTAAGTTAAACTAAATAAAAAGGCCCTCCTGTTCAGAAGGCCTTTTATGTTACTGGCTCCCCGGGACGGACTCGAACCGCCGACCAAGTGGTTACAAGTGTCCCTTATGTTTTCATAAGGCTTGGACTATCTCATCACCTTAGCTGGGCACCCTAAATTTTGCCTTCCATATTTTGGGCATTTAACCAACCTTAGGTGTCGGGCGCTATAGAAGCTTATTGGTTGGGGTCCTCACCTCATAGTCTCTGCACGTTTCCGCCTACCTTTGCCCCTTCAGCGGACTTCGCTCAGGATTACCATATCCTTCAGCAATCGGGACTTAGGCTTCCCTGAATTCACCCGATTTTTCAATCCCGATTTCTCGAGAAAGCTGCAGTCCTTCCTACAGCCACCCGCTCTACCAACTGAGCTACCGGGGAAAATAAAAATATAATATTAGTTTAACAGAAAGTGTTTTGAACGTCAATCAAATTGTCTGGGAAAATTTCAGCCCAAAAAAAACAGCCTCTTGACAAGAGAGACAGTTACCTTTAGTTTAGCATCTAAATAAGGGTAAGAAAATAGAGGATATAGTGAAGCAGATTATTCTTGGCACAGCAGGCCACATAGACCATGGCAAGACCGCTCTTGTCAAGGCCCTGACAGGCATAGATACGGACAGGCTCAAGGAAGAGAAAGAGAGGGGAATAACAATTGAACTGGGTTTCGCCTATCTAAAGTTACCAAGCGGGCTCATCCTTGGCATTGTGGATGTACCCGGTCATGAAAGGTTCGTTAAAAATATGGCAGCAGGTGCAACTGGTATAGATTTAGTGGCCCTCATCATTGCCGCTGATGAGGGTGTAATGCCTCAGACAAGAGAGCATCTTGAAATCTGCTCTCTCCTTGATATCAAACACGGCCTTGTCATATTAACCAAGGTAGATCTAGTAGATAAAGAATGGCTCAACCTTGTTTGGGATGATGTTTCCACATTTCTTAAAGGTACTTTCTTGCAGAATGCACCTATAGTAGAAGCCTCCTCAAAAACCGGTGAAGGGATTAAAGAATTGGTAAGAACTCTGGATGAACTTACTAAAAAAGTTCCTGAAAGAGTTCCCGGCAATTTTTTCAGGCTCCCTATAGACAGGGTCTTTACAATGAAAGGTTTTGGCACTGTTGTCACGGGTACAACAATAGCAGGGCATATAGAGTTGGGAAGTGATGTGACCATTTATCCGAAGGGAATAAGGAGTAAGGTAAGAGGGATCCAGGTACATCATCAGGATGTGCCATCTGTTAGGTCGGGTCTAAGAACCGCAATAAACCTTCAGGGATTAGAAAAAGAGATAATTACCAGGGGAGATGTGGTCGCAGAAAAGGATACTCTTAAACTCACATATATGATAGATGCTGTTCTGGAATATCTGGATAGTGCTCCCAAAAAGCTACAAAACAGGACTAAGGTCAGGCTTCACTGCGGTACCTCTGAGATAATTGCCACGGTTATTCTCCTGGACAGAGACAATCTATCTCCAGGTGATCAATCCTTTACACAATTTCGTCTGGAAAGGCCTACAGTGGTTCTTTCAAAAGATCGATTTGTCATCAGGAGTTACTCACCAATAAGGACTATTGGAGGTGGCTATATCCTGAACCCACTACCATTAAAGAAAAAGAGATTCTCAAAAGATATTTTAAAAGAGTTAAATATTTTAGACAAAGGTACTGACCAGGCTATAGTTGAGCAATATATAAAAGGCAGTCGCCTGAAGGGCCTAAACAAAACCGACCTTTTATTCCTCACCAATCTAAGCAAAAAAGATCTCGATGAGATAGCTAACAGATTAACTTCAGATAATGTCATTTTCAAATACGACATAGAACATGAGATGTTTATACATGCTGAATTTTACAATCATGCAAAAGAAGAAATAGCAAGAATCCTTTCTGATTATCACAAACATTTCCCCCTAAAAAAGGGGCTAATAAAGGAGGAATTGAGATCCAGGATGGCCCCTCACATGATGGAAAAACTCTTCAACCAGCTACTTAATGACCTGATACGAGACACTGTCATTGTTAGGGAGAAGGATATCATCAGGATCAAAGATCATAAGGTTAAGCTCCTTCAAGACCAGAAAGAGTTGTGCACTCAAATCGAGCAAATCTACCTCAAAGAGGGGCTTGAGCCCCCATACTTCAAAGACCTGGATCAAGATATAACAGAAAAAGGAGGGAGGGATCTGCTGGAAATCATGGTAAAAGATGGAATCCTTATTAAGGTAAAGGAAGATCTTTATTTCCATAAAAATGCAATAGAAGAGCTAAAGAGGCGGCTTGTTGATTTTATAAAAGATAAGGGTGAAATAGCCACACCTGAGTTAAAGAAACTTACAGGGGTTTCAAGAAAATATACCATTCCTCTAATAGAATACTTTGATAAAACTCAAGTAACAGTCAGGGTAGGAGACAAAAGAGTTCTAAGGAAGAGACAGTAACCACATGATTTTAGATTTAAAAATGTGAGGTGCAAGATGGATTTCGGCTCCTTTGTAGAGGGCACTTTATTGTGGATTGTCTTTTCGATATTTATTATTGGGATTATTATCAGACTCGCCTTCTTTTTCTCCACAATAATAAAAAGCAGTAAGGATAAAGATTCCAGATGGAGGTATATTTCAGCTACGTTTGGGCGTTCCTTTGTGCCTTTTCATAAGGCAGTTATCAAAAAACCCATTTACGTAACACTGCGCTATATTTTCCACGTATGTCTAATTGTTGTACCCATCTGGTTATCCGGACATATCGCCCTGTGGGAAGAATCCAGGTTTGAGTGGGCCTGGACTTCACTTCCAGATGCATGGGCTGATTGGATGACACTTCTTCTATTAGCTCTTACCACCTATTTTTTAATCAGGCGTATTGCAGTAAAAGACATTCGCCTTAACTCTTCCATACCAGACTATGTTATAATTATTTTAACTGCCTTACCTTTTATAACCGGATACTTTTTAACCCATGGTAGTCTGGACTCTATAGCCTGCTTAGGAGATAACATGTGGACCATTCATATTTTAAGTGGTGAGGCAATGATAATTATGGCGGTCTTTCTCTTTTGTAGAACTCGTCTTAACACTCAAAAATGCACAGGTTGTGCCGCATGTGAATTAAGTTGTCCAACAGGAACACTTACCTCCAGCGATGAAGGAAAACTAAGAATCTTTACATACTCCAATTATCAATGTATCTGTTGTGGGGAATGTGTAAATACCTGCCCGGAAGAAGCCGCAGAACTACGGCATGAAATAAGTCTTAGAAGGTTTTTCCAGATAGTTCCCAAACAAGAGATACAGTCAGTAGAACTTAAAGCATGCGAAAGATGTGGCTCATTTTTTGCTCCTGAGCCTCAGTTAGATAAGATTGGCCAAACATTTACTGATGATTATCTTCGTTTCTGCCCACGTTGTAGAAAGGCCAATCTTAGGGACATTTTGTATAAACTGTCTCCCTTGCCCAAAAAAGTAAAAAAATCAATCAAATAGAATTAAATCAGCTCTCAATGCTTTCAAAAACTGCAACGAAACTCACACTCATACCCATACTTCCCTCGTTTAAGGTTAATATCCCTTCATTTCCTTCGGACCATAGGCCTCAATTTGCCTCTCTATTTCCAGTTCTTCCAGTCTCAAAAGATGCCCTCTAACATGAAGACTTAATATTCCAAGATTTCTGATAAGTTTCTCTCTAACTCTCAGTGGATCATCTTCTTTAATAGTATCTTTGACAACATCTTTAGCTACACCTTCCATTAGCCTGACTGCGTTCATGGCTTCTCCGATCATTAAAATGAGAACTTCTACTTGTGCCAGGTCAGCCTCATTCCCTTTTTCTATATTTCTCTTGAAAACTTCTACCCTATCCTTTACCCTTTCCATTATTTCTTCTAATGCTCCTTTTAATTCTCCGGTCATTTTATTTACCTATTTTATATGATTAATTATTTCCCTTTTATTTAATTCATAACCGCCTTTCTATAGCCAGTTGTGCGGCTTTTTTGGCAAACAGGAGTATGCCAACAAATATCGGCCCATTGAGATTTGCCCTCTCCTCACCCCCCAGCAATTATAAATGTTACAGAAAGCTCGTCTCCATCCTTAACTGGCTTAGCCAGTTCCTCGGGGTAAGAGCTTTTTTTATTAACATAGATATCAACATAGGTAAGCAATTTACCCTTCTTATCAAATATCTTCTCCTCAATGTCGGGCATTTGTTTAACTAAGTCATCGAGGCATTCACCAACCGTATTACCATTAACCTCAACTGTCTCTTGGCCATGAGTAAGATGACGCAACGTTAGGTAGATGTTTACTCTTACACTCATTTCTTATCATACCCCTAGCCAACTTGTGCGCAATG
>CAYTDY010000048.1:0-11460 GCA_964436665.1 uncultured Desulfobacteraceae bacterium | reverse complement strand
AAACTGATATTAATGTCAATAAATGACTGAAAAAGCTCTTGCCAATATTAGAAAATTCAAGATAGAAGACATCAATAAAATACTTGAGATTGAGGAACAGGCATTTCCAAAGACAGCTTACTCAAAAGAAATTTTTCTGAACTATGCAAGCAGTTTCCCAGATAATTTTATTGTTATAGAAACCGGTACAGATATTGCGGGATACATAATCTTTGACAAGAGTGGTCATATCCATTCCACTGCTGTTAAAACCACATACAGAAGAAAGGGTTTTGGGAAAATGTTGTTCATGCATGCTTTAAAGTGTGCTAAGAAAAAATTATGGCTCGAAGTTAGATCAAAGAACAGTACAGCAATAAAGTTTTACAAAAGACTGGGTATGAAAATAATTGGAAAAATTCCAAACTACTATGAGAGCGATGATGCCATGATTATGGTTTTGGGTCAGAAAGAATAAAGCCAAGATTACACGATTGACTAATCATTGAATGTTCAGTGTGCAGTGGTAATCGTGAAGTGTCTGACCATTTGCATCCCCGTTGAATACCCTCTTCTATTTCCCATCCTTTGATTAGCATACAACTACAGAATCCTCTTGGATGAAAGAAATTCTCTCCCGGGAAAAATAAGCATGGATAATATAATGAGCCTGCCTCTTAAATAAATAACTTGCATGATTTTTCTGATTAATAGTTGGGTATTATAGGCCTAAAATGTCAATGATAAAGGCCTTTGAGACTATTTAAAAGGGTTAGGTTTTTTGTTACATCATTCTCTACGGGATGGATTCCTGGCCTAAAGAAAGCATTAAAAAAATGGATAAGATCAAGGGATAGATACTTAGATGAAGATATATTTGAGAAAACTATTAGCAAGCATTGGTCTGGCTGCATTATCCCTCGGTTTTGTTCTCACTACACATGCAGACACAGGATATAAATCAGCAAATAAACCAGGAATCTCATCAGAATTTGATAAAAGTAAGCAAAATGAAGGCAAAAGGAATGATCCTATTAGATTATTAGAAGATGTTAATGCTGCGATTGAGGCCGCAGGTATCAGCGGAGGAGATTATGCTGCAAGAGTAATCAAGAAAGTGCATTTTGATGCATTGAGAATAAGGGACTGGTTTCTTCATTTTGGTATTAGGGAAGAAAGTTTGTTTGACCCATCACCAAGCCAACTCGATCATGAGATAGAATATTTAGGTGTTGGATATAAAATAGCTAATGGTAAGATCAAATTTTTCTGGGATCATACATGCCATAATCCAAGCAGAAAATTACCTAAAGAGAAAAGAAATGACATTCACTGGAATGAATTGGGAATTGGATATGAGACCACGAGTATGATGCTTGGCCATAAAAATGATGGAATAAAATTTAACTCTCATTCAGAGTGGTTAAATAATATCAACTGGAGAGCTTCTCTAAGTAGAGTATGGATGACAACAGAAAATGATTACGAATGGATGTTTAAATTAGGTATAAGGGATGATGTTTTCAGAATGGGTATTCAGGTTTTTTACATCCAGCTCAGCCTTAATCCAATCTATGATGACAGAGGTATTCACCTAAAGCGTTGCCTTGAGATAGGAGACAGAATCTATTTAAATGAAAATATTTATTTGATCCCTTTTGTTTCCTATAAACATTTTCATGATTGGTATAGTTTGGGGGAAGGAGAAGATTTCTTTTTTGCTGGCCTGTGTTTAGAAATGGGTCTGGGTCATGAAAATTCTAACAATTTTTCAAACCTGGAGGAAACAGAGACTTCATGGAGCCCTAAATTACATATAAGTGGAGGTTATACTAATATTGTTGATAATAAGGATTATGGCCATAGCAGTGATTTTGCTATTAACTTAGACCTTTTAAAATTAGACCAGGATAAAACACTTAGTTTAAATACCTATGCAGGAATTCTTACACTTCCTGATGACCTAAATCCTTATATCGTTAAGTATAAGATAGGACCTTCCCTGAAAATTGACTTTGATAATTTTAACTTAAATATTTTTCATTCTTATTCCTGCCTTTATGGACTTGATGATAAAGGTGTTATGAAAAATTATAATCTTCTTGGTTTAAAACTAAAAAATAATAACGCTTCTCATTGGAATTGGAATTTAATGAGTGGATTTTATCCATCAACAACAAATTTTGATTACTGGGGTGATTTGCATGGAAGGTTAGGGTATAATTTCTATAAGAAAGCAATAACCCCATATATACACTGTTCAGGCCATTATTTACAGGGAAACAATTCTGAATTTGGTCATGCAGCTGAAGCAGGGGTGAAGATTTTTGGCAAAGCAGGTAGTCTTAGTGTTTATATATGTTTGCAAGATGATTTTGATATTTTTAGATTTGGAAAAGGAAAACAGAAATTGCTTGGCATCAAATTTAGGTTTTAATGAGGAGATAATATGGCTTATACCTGATCATACATCTATCATGCTTCTGTTACTGAAGTTTGCTGTTGACAAGTCCTGTAAAATATTAAAAGCTGTTCACAATTTTTTCAAGATGCGGGACTCATATAAAAAAATTGAGACGTTTACAAAACCTGACAATTTTTATCAGCCTAAAAAAGAGGGTGGGCTTTTCTGAAGTAACTGGCGGCCCGCGACGAGCTCGGCCGAGTCGAAGGGCGCTGTCTTTTCATGACTTATCAGCGGGGGAAACCGCAGTCCGCCTGAGGCGGAAATGCGGAGCCCCGCCTTCAGGCGGAACGCAGATAAGTTGCTGAAAAGATCCCGCTAAGGCGGGAGAGCCTCGTAACTGAAGAAAAGCCCATCCTCGTTAAGAAAATATGAGTTATAAAAAAGTTTCGAAACAAACAGGGGGATATTGATCCATGAACGAGCAACGATTGGTGACCTTGATATTATGGGTCGTTCTGTTGCTGGGAGCAGCCAGTCTTTTTGCAGTCTATTATGTCACATCCAACTATGTCGATGTGGAGCCTCCCCCCTCTTCTGCTAATCTGCCAGAGACAGAACTGCCTGATACGACTGCAAAGGACTCTATTTCTTTTCCAGTTCCTGCTTCTCGTGATGATGTTACTCTTTTGACGGATCGACCCACAAAGGAACCCACCACCACCAGTTTGCCTCCAAGGCCTCTTCAAGTAGCTATTCATGAAACATCAAAGGACAATGGGACGTTTTATACAGCGCAAGAAATTATTGAGGGTGTAATTATTGGCAGGAGAAGCATGGCAAGTGATCATACTGATTATTACAAAGTCCGAGCAACGGGACATACAATGATTCTACGGTTGGAACCGTCTCTGATAGAAAGAAACCATCGTTTCATAATGACTGTGTATGATGCAGATCGACGATCAATCAGAGAAGATTTAGGGGTAACTGGTTCTACTATAACTCTTGCTGTGACGTCCCAAGCCATCTATTACATCAAGATAGATCTCAGACATGCACCAATTGAAACGCCTCAATACCAATTGCACATGCACTTTAAATAGCGTGAACTTAATAATGACAGGGACAACGCCCTTCGGGCAGTCCGCATGGCCATGGAAATACAGCAACGGTTGCGCGAGCTGAGTTGAACACCCTTCCAAATTCGGGGATGAAGAGAATATCGCCCAATGATTTCTAATGAAAAAAAGATAATTATCTTTACCTGTTACTGTCATTTCCTGTCTCATTTTTATATGCTTATCTTTCCCTCGCTGGTGATTCCATTCACAAAGTATTTTGAGATGTCAATTCCCGAAGTTTTATCACTTGGTTTTCTAATGTACCTACTTTTTGGCCTGGGTGCACTGCCCATGGGTATATTGACTGATTTATGGAATAGCAGACGAATGCTGACACTTTATCTACTTGGATTGGGGGCCTTTTCCCTTCTTGCAGGTATAGCAAGAGAGGCAAGGTTTCTGATGATTAGTTTAACCTTTATCGGTCTCTTTGTATCGATTTATCATCCTGCGGGCTTAGGGCTTATCAGCAAAGGATTTAAAAGGAGGGGATATGCACTTGGAATAAACGGGGTCTTTGGAAATCTTGGCCTTGGACTTGCGCCTATTATTACAGGAATTACTACTTATGAGTTTGGGTGGCATGCAATCTATATTTTTTTGGGTGCTTTTGTTTTTTTGTCCGGTCTTGTGATGTTTTTTGTGAATATTGATGAAACTCCGGTACAAATAAGTGTTTCTAAAAATGAGGGAGATAAAAAGCGGTATCTGCTGTATTTTGCTGTTTTATGTGTATGTATGATGCTGGCAGGATTTTGCAATCGCGGAACATCCGTGGTTATACCCGCTTATTTTGAACAGGCTGCTCCTTTTTTAAATAATATCATTAAAAATTTCTCCTTTATTAAGCTCTCCGGTACAAAGACCTTGGCTGCTACTGTACTTACATCGGTTGTGTATTTTTTTACTATTTTTGGGATGATGGCAGGAGGACGCCTTGCAGATAAAATAGATCTGCGCCTCGGTTATTTTGTCTTTCATCTAATTTCTCTGCCTTTTATGGTACTTATGACCCAGTTTACAAACATTCCCTTTGTTATTTTTACTATGAGCTATCTTTTCTTTGCCCTGGGCATTCAGCCCATCGAGAACAGCTTGGTTGCAAAGTTTACTCCGGAAAAGCTTAGATCAACAAGTTACGGTTTAAAATTTCTTTTTACCTTAGGTGTTGGCTCTTTATCAGTTTTTACATCCAAAGAGTTGATTAAACATTACAGTTTTGTGTATGTCTTCTGGTTACAGGCTGGTATTATTGTCCTTCTTTTATTAACTATTGGTTTGCTTGTCTTCCTTACACGACATGAGGCATTCAGGAATTAGAAATGGCAAGGAAAATAAATTTCAGTTATTCATACATTACCCGGATAGGTATTCAGTGCCAGGACTTGCCTTGACACATATTAATATCAACATTGTCAGGAACAGGATTAAACATTGACATTAAAAAGGGCTTTGGTAATAATTATTTTAAGGGAGAGGCTATAGACAAATCTAATATTTCTTGAAGTGGTCGTTCCTATGCTTTCCAGCTTGATCCTTTTATTACTCTTCCGGAGGGAGGTAGGTGGATAATTTTTAACCAGGAATATTTGGAAAGGAGGAAAACACATGAAACTCATCCACTATATAGCAAATGTTGCCATTTTATTGGGTGCTGCGAGTCTCATCGGGGGTTTGATTTATAAATTATTTTTTCTAACGTGGCTTGGTCTCATGCCTGGCGCGTTCCTTAAGTTTGCAGATGCATGCTTATTATTGGGGATTGCTCTTTATGTACGGGAGCTTATTCCAAGAAAGACAGAATAATTTTATGTAATCTTCCTCCGGGGGAGCTACTACGGAGAGTATCAAATAGTTTGCGATTCAGGCAATGAAGTAAGGGCCATGAGGTCTTTTCTGATGTGACTGGTGGGAGACCGCCGTTCTTTTCACAACTTATTAAGGGGGAAACCGCAGTCCGCCGGAGGCGGAAATGCGGAGGGGGCAGGAATCCCCCTCAGATAAGTTGTAGAAAAGACCAGGTCGCAAGCCTTGGAACAGAAGAAAAGGCATCATGACCCGCCTATAACTTGGCCGCCAACCTATATTCAGTAGTGTCTCCCATTGAACTACAAATGATAGCATAAAGCCCAAATGTCACATCTTTCGATGGCTTTCCCATTGACGGACAAGCACCTTTATCCTATACTGCCTTCTCTCAAAAGGGAATTCTAATTAATCAACCAAATCAACTGCGGAACTCAAGGAGATATTTATGGACATTGAACAGATGGAAGTCGGATTTATGGATGTATTCTGTTATTTAGTGTCATGCCCAAGGACTAAAGAGGCTCTACTTATTGATCCAGCTGGAGATGAGGATAGGGTCGTTGAGAGGGTTAAACAAAAAAAGCTTAATTTGGAATATATTGTGAATACCCATGGCCATATGGATCATACCTGCGGCAATGCCAAAATTAAGGAACTTACAGGGGCAAAGATCATTATGCACGAACTGGATGATCAAATGTTCAATTCACCACAGGGGTGGGAGAGGGCCAGGCAAATGGGTTTTACTCCTTCACCCTCTGCTGATATAAACGTAAAGGATGGTGATCAAATTGTGGTAGGTGATGTTTCTCTCAAAGTCATCCATACTCCAGGACACAGCCCTGGGGGCATATGCCTTCTTGGGGATGGTAATATTTTTACAGGGGATACCCTGTTTGTAGGTGCTATAGGCCGAACAGATATACCAGGTGCCTCTATGAGCCAGTTTATGAAGGCCATTAAGGAAAGAATCCTCACCCTTCCTGATAAAACGATTGTCTGGCCTGGGCATAACTATGGAATTAGGCCTTCTTCCACTATTGAGTCCGAAAAAAGGACAAATCCCTGGCTATAGTATACGAGGCTCTGATACAAAGGAGTGTCGAGTGAGTAAATTGATTCAAGGAAATCCATGGGTATGGGTAGTGGTCTTAGATCCCGGTGGAAATGAACAGTTTTTGGGACAGCATGACAAAGAAAAAGATGTATCGTTTATACTAACCTTTCTCGAAAAGGAGGAAGCCCTGGAATGCCTTAAGCATATGACACTTGAAGAGGGTCAAAAATATGAGATTCAGGCTATCCAGTATGAAGAATTGGCTCGTAATTCAGTTGAAAATGGATTCATGCTTTTTATCTTAAACGGTTCAGGTGAAATACTTGAGAAGATTAAGCCATGAAGGCAAATCTTGATATCTTTCGTATCTTGCCCCAGCTATGACAATAATGTAGTTAAGGTTGGGTTTTCAAGGATATTATTGCTGGATGCAAGGCAATTATCGTCCCTGCTCTTATTCTGAGAGTAATTTGGGGATGTGCCTATTCTGGTCCTTCTTTTAGATCGAGTATAATTCGTGCGGCAATTTTGGCAGCTTTGGCACACACACCAGGGCAGCCTTTGCCTTCATTTCCGCCAGCTGCATAAAATGCCTCTAATTCTTCCTCTTCATAGAGTCTGAACCACCTACCATAGAGTATCTTGTGTATTTCAGCACAGAGGGTATGGCCTAATTCCTCCCTGAATTGCAGATACATTTTATTACAAGGCTCCATGGCTTTTTGATACTGTTCGGTATCCTCTATGGCTTCCCTTCCTACTACCTGGCAAATTGCCATAATACCACCTATCAGGGCCCCACATGTTTCTCCCCTTCGGGCGACTCCACCTGACAGAGCACTTGCTGCCTTAAAGGCACCTGTATCTTTGAGATCTAACTTTTCTTGCAAAGCTGCAAGAACTGGTTGGCTTCAACCTCTATAATTCATACAATACTGCAACGCCAGTTCCGCTATTTCATCAATAAACTTCTGCATTTTTGTATCCATGGAAATCCTCATTTCAAATAGATGGGAACGAACCTTTGATCCCAAAATGAAACGCCTTTAAAATGCCCAGTTATGTATAGAGGTTTATCTATGTATCAGATGAAGATTAAAATAGTCAAGAGGAATACTGGTAGTGGTCAAGTTCCCCAAAGGAAATTGGTGTAAAAGAAATCCCTGCTTAATTCTTAACTGAACCAGAACAGATCATACTTGAAGCTAAAGGGTCCATCTGTTATAGTTCGACAAATTTCTTCTTATTGAAAAACGTATAGTTCTTTATCAATGATGAATAAGCCTTGTCTATTAAGATGAGGTATTCTGCTTCTTAACGATTTCAAGATATGAATCTTAAGGATGCTGTTGAAAGCTTTATCTAGACAGATGATTTTTGATATAAGACAAGCCTTCAAGGATCTGAGAGAATTGAGAAAAGAGATAAGAAGAAGGGGAGGGCGAATAAAAAATATCAAATGACAAATGTCAAAGTTCAAATGAATGTCAAATGACAAATGTCAAAACAGAAAGTTGAAATTGGGGCAACTGTTGGATATAGACATTTTGATATTTAGTTATATTGTAACAGTGTTTGCGAAACTAACTGTTAGAAATATGGTGAAGGTATAAGAATGGACATCAAATTTTCCTTTGAGGAGTTAGAGACCCAAAAGGCAGTAAGGAAATTTGTGCAGACTGACCTCTTACCGATCTATAGAGATCTGGATGAGAGAGGGGACCTTCCTGATGAGATCAAAAAGAGATTTTTTTCCATGGGCCTGCTTAAATCTGCTTTTCCGGAGGCCTATGGTGGTGTGGACGGCTCATTTACTGGACTCATTATTGCGTTGAAGGAACTATCTTATGCCTCTCTGGTTCCCTCATGGATACTGTTTGAAAATTTTATGCTTGCATATCCCCTTCTACATTATGGATCTGAATTTTTAAAGACCACTTATCTGCCTGGGCTTATTTCCCTGGACATGCTTGGGGCGCTTGCCTTTACTGAAGATGATACGGGATCTGACCCAGCGCAGTTAAAGACCTTTGCCAAAAAGGTAGATGGCGGATGGATCATAAACGGCTCTAAGCGGTTTATTACCTTTTCGGGTATATGTGACCATATGATCCTTTTTGCTAAGACTGGCGATAAAGCCACCGCCTTTTTGGTTGAGTCTAAAAACAAGGGTTATAAGGTCGGTAAAAGGGAATCCTTTGTGCATACAAAGGCGATTGATAATGGAGATGTCTATTTTGAAGACTACTTTGCTCCCGATGATTATGTTATTGGCAAGGTGAGCCAGGGATTTGAGATACTGTTGGAAACGGAAGCCGCGGGTAAGATTGCGTTTTCCTCCTTTTTTGTGGGTGTTGCCCAAAGGGCGATTGATCTGTCCCTCAATTTTGCTAATACAAGAACCCATAGAGATAAACCCATCGGGCAAAAGTTTCAAATGACCCAGGTAAAACTTGCCAGGATGATAACACGGCTCAAGGCTATGAATGCATATCTTTTTGAGGTGTGTGCCAAGGCAGATTGTAGAGAAGATATTTTTATGGACGCAGCTGCTCTAAAGTTACTGGTTGCTGGTGGAATCAAAGAGATAACCTCTAATGCCATGGAAATCCATGGTGCATACGGGCTCAGCGAAGAGTATGATGTGGCGAACCTATATAGAGTTGCAATCAGTGCTCAGGCAGTCATGGGGAGCCTTGACATTCAGAGGGTAATAGTTGCTAAGGGTATGCTTGGCAATGCATGAGTTTGGGGGCATCCTCAGTAATTAAAAAAATTGAAATGTTTGATCAAAGAGGGCACGATACAACATTAAAAAGAGAAAGCAGCGAGGGCTAATAATAATGATTAAGAGAATTTATATAACTATTTTGATTTACTTCACTTTTATATGTGCACTTCCTGCTCTTTCTACTGCTGAGAATAAGGAGAAACAACAGATACTGCCTGTAAATGTCGTTGTATCAAGAGTTACTACCGGCACGATTGTACATGAAGAGGAATTTATAGGAACTGTTTATTATCTCGAGGTCTCAGATGTTTCCGCCGAGGTAAGTGGAGCGGTAGAGGCAACAGAATTTGAAGAGGGGCAGCGAATTACAAAGGGGGAAGCGCTTGTAAAGCTCAATTCCGAGCTCTTAGAGAAGAAACTTCAGGCAAAAATGGCATCGTACGAACAGGTCCTTTCGGACCTCGAAAGGGCAAGAAATGATTTTGAAAGAATAGAGAATCTTTACAAAAAAAAGATTGTTGCAGAAAAGGATTACGACGATCAGTGGTTCCAGGTGAAGGGCCTTGAAAAAAAGGCAGCTGCACTTAAGGCAGAGGTTGAACACCTTGAAATAGAACTTAAGAAAACGATCATCACCTCACCTTTTAACGGCGTGATAATTAAAAAACATGTTGCACGAGGGGAATGGCTTTCACCGGGTAAAACCGTGGCAATAATCGCAAGGGATGATGTCGTGGATATTATCGTAGAGGTTCCACAAGAAGTTACCAAATATCTAAAACCCGGTATGGCAGCCAATGCAACGGCAGCCGGGATGGAAAAGAGCGGAACAATCACCGCAATCATACCGAGAGGTGATATTGCAACAAGAACATTCCCTGTTAAGATAAGAATTAACAACCCCACCTCACTCATGGAGGGAATGGAGGCAAGGGTAAGATTGCCAGTAGGTGAAAAAATAAAGACCCTTTTGGTGCCAAGAGATGCTGTTTTAAATAAATTCGGAAGAACAGTGGTTTTTGCCGTGGTTGACGAAAAAGCAATGATCATACCTACTCAAGTCGTTGGATATAAGGGAATGAAGGCCGGCATAAATGCAGAGAAGATTTCAGAAGGCATGAAAGTTGTTGTCAAGGGAAATGAAAGACTAAGGGATGGCCAGCCTATCATAATCATAAAAGAGGTAGAGTGAGTTTTGGATCCTATTAAGTTCTCTATAAATGAACCTGTTAAAGTTATTGTTGGCGTTCTCGTAATTCTCCTTTTCGGATTTATCGGGCTTTATAGACTGCCCTACCAGTTAAGCCCAAGTCTGGAGGTTCCCCAGATTACTGTTACAACAGATTGGGTAGGCGCCACCCCATATGAAATCGAGCGGGAAATCATAGAAGAGCAGGAAAAGGTATTTAAGGGAATCCCCAACCTTGTCGAGATGGAAAGCACATCATGGAACAGTAGAGGCTCAGTTACACTCAAATTCAAGTTAGGCACTAACGTTGATGATGCCCTCCTGAGGGTTTCAAATAAACTGAATGAGGTCAGGTCATACCCTGAAAATGCGGAAAAACCTGTAATCAGTGCTACAGGAGCGGCCACATCTCCTATAGTCTGGCTGATGTTGAAGACAACCGCAGATAACCCAAATTCTGTATATACTTATAGAACCTTCTTTGAAAATGAGATAAAGCAATACCTTGAAAGGGTAGAAGGCGTTGCTGATCTCTTTACCCATGGCGGAAGCGAAAAAGAGATGCACATCATTTTGAAGCCTGAAAAACTTGCTGCATATGGTCTGACAATTGGAGATGTTGTAAGGGTCTTGAATGCAGAAAATGTGAATATATCTGCGGGAAACATGGATGTCGGAAGGAGAGACTTCAGGATCAGGACAGTGGCTGAATTTCAGTCAGCCGAGGATCTTGAAAATATGGTCATCAAATCAACAGGACAGAAACGGATTTTTCTTTCGGATATTGCCACCGTAAGATTTGGATACGCAGAGCTAACAGCCGAGATCATCCACAAAGGCAGCGAAGCAATCGTGAGCGGCATTATAGCCGAACCAGGCACAAACATACTTGAGTTGACTGATAGGGTCGAGCAAGTCGTTAACTGGCTAAACTCAGAAATATTAAAACCTAAAAAGATCTATCTGCATTGGGGTAATGACCAGAGACCATATATCAGAGGTGCAATCAAGCTGGTGCAAACAAATATTCTTATTGGTGGAACGCTGGCCATTCTGGTTCTTTTAGTCTTTTTGAGAAGCTTTTCTTCTACGGTGGTTATTGCCACTGCTATTCCTATCAGTATCATAGGAAGCTTTATCTTTTTAAGTTCATATGGAATAACCCTG
>CAYTDY010000047.1:0-11551 GCA_964436665.1 uncultured Desulfobacteraceae bacterium | reverse complement strand
GTGCACGTAGTTGTGTCAGAATTGGCTTTGACGATGTGGAGATCATCTACAGAAGATCAAGGGCTGAAATGCCTGCAAGTGACGAAGAGATAGAGGAAGCGGAAAAAGAAGGTGTGAAATTTAACTATCTTATGACTCCTGTAAAGATACTGGAAAAAGATGGAAAGGTAACAGGAGTAGAATGTATAAAAATGAGATTGGGTGAGCTTGACGAAAGCGGAAGGAGAAGACCGATCCCTGTTAAGGGATCTGAATTTACCATGGATACAGTCATGGTTATACCCGCTATAGGTCAGAGGCCTGATTTGCCTGCAATGACCGGCAAAGACAAAGTTGAAGTTACTGACTGGGGGACGATTAAAGCTGATCCGGTAAGCTATAAGACGAACATTGAAGGTGTATTTGCAGGTGGAGACTGTGTAACTGGTCCGGCTATCCTTATTGATGCGCTGGATATAGGAAATAAGGTGGCTCAAAGTATAGATTGTTATCTTCGAGGAGAAGATTTTAAAGGGGAAATTTCCTTTGAGGGTGTTAACACAAGGGAACAGAGGGAACAGGGATTTATTGCAGAAAAAGTGGCTGAAAAGGTTGATTTGTTAGATGTAGATAAACGGAGGGAAGGTTTCATAGAAGTTGAAACTGGATATGACGTCTCCGAAGCCATGATAGAGGCCCAGCGCTGCCTGAGGTGTTACAGGCTAATGGTCTGGGAGCGGGCTGGCTGAAGGGAGAATCCGGAATTAATAAGGAGATTTTAATGGTAAACGTAATTATAGATGGGCGTAAGATAAAGGCAAAAGAAGGTTCGACCATACTGGAAAATGCCGAGGAGTTGAAGATAGAAATACCTACTCTTTGCCACCATAATGAGCTCAGCCCCTTTGGCGCCTGCCGCCTCTGTGCAGTAGAGGTAAAGGTAAACGGTAAGTGGAAAATGACGACCTCATGCGATACCGCTGTTGATCAGGGGATGGAAATAAAAACAGATTCGGATAAAGTGCAGGAAAGCAGGAGACTATCTGCACAATTGCTTTATTATAAGTATCCCACAACGGCAGTGGTTCGGGATATGGCCCGGAAACTGGGAGTTGAGGTATCGGAGGATGTGAAGGTTGAGGGTCATGATTGTATCCTCTGCGGATTGTGTGTGAGGGCATGTCGAGAAATAGTTGATGTCGGCGCGCTTACATTTCAAGACAGGGGACTTGGCCGTGATATAGATGAACCCAGAATTGAGTTTGATCCAAAACTCTGTATAGGTTGCGGTTCCTGTGCTTATGTTTGTCCAACTGGGTATGTGAAGATGGAGGCAGTTGAGGACAAGCGGATTATCTGGGATAAGGTATTCAAAATGGCGGCCTGCAAAGTATGTGGAAAATATTTTGCCCCACAGGATCAGTTAGAATATATAAGCAAGAAAACAGGTGTGCCATTGAGTAAGCTTTATACCTGTGTAGATTGCAGGTAAGATCAATTAGAAATTCAGCTGTACTATTAAAAAATTACCCAACGTATCCAGGACTTTTACACTCCCTTGCGGCGCTAATACTTTGGCCAGTCCTATTTTTTCGCACAAAGGGCTGAGAGCCTTTTCCCTTGCAGTCCTCCTTGCCCAGTTAAATCTAAAAGCTATTTAACCGGGGTCAATGGCAAGGGAAAGATCTTTCCTCTCTGCGGTCTTTGCGCCTCTGCTGTGAATGTATATAATCTTGAAGAAACAGGGATAACAAAGTGGGCTGTATTTTTTGTAATATTATTGATGGAGAGATTCCCGCAGTCAAGGTGTTGGACGAGGCACTGGTTCTTGCCTTTATGGATATAAATCCTTCAAGTAAAGGCCACATGCTGGTTGTTCCCAAAAAACATGCCGAGAATATATTTGAGATCCCCGAGAGTGATTTAGCAGTAGTTATTAAAGCGGTAAAAAGGTGTGCAAATGCAGTAAAGGAGGCGCTAAAGGCAGAGGGGATAACTGTTCTTCAGCTTAACGGCAAGGCATCTGACCAGATAATTCCCCATTTCCACGTACATATTATACCCAGGTGGGAAAATGATGGGCTTTCAGTATCCAGTTGGGAGATGAAAAAAGGTGATATGGAAGAGATAAAGGATATTGCCCGGAAGGTAAAGGAACATCTCTCTTAGTCCAGACAAGCACAAATTCAGGAATTCCGAATTGAGGAATTCCTGAATACCTAAATCCATAATCCATAAATTTCATTATCAGTTTTGGAAAACAGTTTATTTGAAGTAAATATTCTGCTACAAAAAACACGAATTTCAGAACCGTCGAACTAAAGATCAAACCCAATAGAAGTCAGCCTTTTCATCTCTTTGAGATCTGTTAGATTAAAGGTGATGGGGGTAATGGTTATATAGTTTTCTTTAAGGGCCTTTAAATCAGTATTTGGAATACTTTCTTCAACAGGTGTTTCGCTGGCCAACCAGTAATAGACATTTCCTCTTGGATCGTTTCTCCTTTCATATTTATCCCTTTGTCTAAGAAGGTTCTGGGTAGTAAAGGATATGCCTTTAATCTGATCCTCAGGTATAGCTGGTATATTTACATTAAGGGCCGTTCCCTCTTTCAGGCCGTTCTCCATAATAAACATGATTATCCTGCGGGAAAATCTGGCTGCAAAGCTAAAGTCAGGATTTTTTTTGGTATTCAGTGAAATAGCAACAGAGGGGATACCCAGGAAGGCTCCCTCTGTGGCAGCAGAAGCAGTTCCTGAATATAAAATGTTTATCCCTACATTGGCTCCCGGGTTGATTCCGGAAAGGATAATGTCTGGCCTTTGTTGCAATATCTCCTGGACAGCTATTTTAACGCAATCTCCAGGAGTCCCACTTACCCCATAGCCAAAGAAGACCCCATTTCTCTTGAATCGCTTGACCCTTAATGGGTTATATAGGGAAATGGCATGTCCTACAGCACTCATCTCTGCTTCAGGGGCGACAACAGATAGCTCAAAATCATCCTTTAACTCTTCATAAAGGGCAATTAAACCCTCGGCTAATATGCCATCGTCATTTGTTAAAAGTATTCTCATCTTTTACCTAAGGCTACTATCTATACAACATTATAAGGAACAATAAAAGTTCTAAAGTCGGGAAATTGCGACATTCTCTATCCATTTTCCAGATAAAAAAATTTTGTCCTTGAAATCCTCTTCTTAGTAGCCGATAGTTTCTGAAGCCTTTGTGTTGTTATTTTATTAACCGATGTATGAAAGGAAGAAGGCAATGGACAATATAGAAAGGTTTCCTGTAACCAAAATTACTGAGAAGGGGGAAAGTGAAATAGAAGATTTAGTAGCTGTAGAGTCTCATTTAACCATAATGTTAAATAACCAGGAACTTGTAACTTTACCCTGCTCGCCCAAGGATCTAAAATCTCTTGCAATCGGTTTTCTTTTCTCTATAGGGTTACTAAAGAGCAAGGAAAAAATAAATAAGGTAGACCTTAATGAAAGTAAGGGTACGGTGTGGGTTAAAACAGAAGAAGTTAAAGATTTTCCGTCTTTAACATCAGGCAGTATTTTTAAGGGTGCCGATATTAAGGGCCAGGCCAAAGTAGAATCTCACATAAAGATAGCATCCCATGATGCCTTTTCTTTGGTAGAAGAGTTTCAATATCGATCCGAGATTTTTGTCTCTACTGGTGGTGTTCACTCTGCCGCCCTGTGTGATAAAAAAGATATCCTAATCTTCAAGGAAGATATAGGCAGATATAATGCCATTGATAAAGTGTTTGGTGAATGCATTTTGGGAGATATATCGACAGAAGAGCGGATGGTACTCACAAGCTGTAGGATCTCATCAGAGATATTACTCAGGGTGGCGAAAAGAAATATCCCTATACTTATCTCTATATCGGCTCCCACAAATTTGGCAGTGAGATTAGCAGCTGATCTGGGGATAACCCTCATAGGCTTTGTAAGGAGAAAAAGGATGAATGTTTACACCAATGGATGGAGAGTAATTTAGGGGTGCGGAAATTCCACAACATATTGAGATTATAAAGCCTTTAGCGGCTCCCAATTCGTTCAATCTACATGGAAGGATGGAATTGTGGAATAGTGGGTTTTAAAACCTGCTCGCCAGTCGCCTTCGCTCCAGGCGATGGCAGACGAGCACATCATTCCAACATTCCAGTATTCCATCATTCCAATTGTGGAGCAAGGTGGAACTAAGTTCACAGAATTATGCCAGGCATTGAATTGACAAGAAGAGGGTTTTGCAAATTAATAGGTTTCCTTTGCCTTTGCGGATCTCTTTTTACCCCTCATAGGGTTTTATCAAGTGCGAAAAGAAGACCCCTTAAAAAGAAAGGAGGTAGAAGAATGCATTTACCTGATCCAATATTAGGTGGAGATGTATCCCTTGAAAGGACAATCCAGCAAAGAAGAACCATCAGATCCTTCGAGAGTAGGGCCCTTACCCTCAAGCAGTTTTCTCAGTTACTCTGGGCAGCTCAGGGAATTACAGGGAAAGGAGGATTTAAAAGGGCTGCACCATCTGCCGGGGCATTGCATCCTATGGATATTTATGGAGCAATTGGAGGAGATTGTATTGAAAAACTGGATCCTGGTGTCTACCAATATGAGCCTGCCAACCATTCCATTTCCCTTTTCCAAGAAGGAGATGTTAGAAGGGATATAGCAATAGCCTCATTGGGGCAGATGTGGATGGCCCATCCCCCGCTGACCCTTGTCATTACCGCAGAATACAGTCGAATTATGGTTAAATATGGCCAAAGGGGAATTAGGTATGCAATGATCGAGGCAGGACACATAGGACAAAATATATTTCTTCAGTCTCAGGCGATGGGACTGGAAGCAGGAATTGTAGGGGCCTTTGAAGACGAGAAGGTTATACAGATTATGGGAATTAAAAAAACACATGAACCTCTACTTATCATGCCAGTTGGATATGAGAGGTAAATAAGTAAGGCCTATGCCGGAAGGCAAACAACCATCAGCAAGACCCTTTGTTTTCAATAAAACCTGATCCGCCTGCGGCGGAAAAGCTGAATGCTTACTTTCGGGCTTGAACCTTTACTGATGTCTATGTAATCTAACCTTATAATCTTATTGAGGTGAATATAGTGTTTCAAAGAATTTTCTGTTTACTAATTCCATTCTTTATTCTTTGCTTTTTGCAAGGGAAGGATGAAGTTCATTCCAAAATGATAGGAGGTAAAAAGATGGAAATAAAAATTACAAGCTCTGCTTTTAAAGAAGGGAGTATGATCCCAAGGCAATATACCTGCGATGGGGAGGATATTTCTCCTCCTCTGGCATGGGCTGGTGTTCCGGAGGTCACAAAGAGCCTTGCCCTTATCTGTGATGATCCTGATGCGCCAATGGGAACATGGGTACACTGGGTACTCTTTAATATACCAGCAGGCATAAAGGAATTGCCTGCCAGGATACCCTCTGAAAAGATCATTGAAAATGGTGCAAAACATGGAATGAATGATTTTCGAAAATTCGGTTATGGTGGCCCATGTCCACCTGGCGGAACGCATAGATATTATTTCAAGCTCTATGCCCTGGATACAGAGATTAATTTAGAGCCTGGAATTACCAAGGCAGAATTACTGAAGGCCATGGAAGGTAATATTTTGGCGGAAGGCCAATTAATGGGAAGATATAAGAGGTAAACCCTGTTAGAAGATTTTAACCGTGCTTTTACCTTATTAGATAATTTTAACCGAGGTTTAAGCCTCGCTCAAATTTAGAGGCCTTTTTTGCTTTATCATTTTCCCCATCCTGAGAAATATCCATAAAATAGTCGCCTTCACTCTATATTTTTAACACTGCAATGTATCCAAAATACTAAAATGAATCATAATGTACAAACTCGCTAATCTCCCTGCGAGGAGGTGCCTCGGATTCCTTTGAAGGGTAACCCAATGGGATAAGTGTTACTACTTCATATCCCTCTGGCACTTTCAAGGCCTCTTTTGCCTTATCGTGATCAAAGAGACCAACAATGACTGTTCCCAGGTTCAGGTGATGGGCTGTCAGACAGAGACTCTGGCTGGCGATTCCAATGTCGAACATGAACCAGTCCCCGAACTTAGTCGTGGCTTGGCCTTTTTTATAACCTGAACTCTGGAGCTTGGCACATAGGGAAATCACAACAGGGGCTTCCACTATAGATTTCCTGGATGGATTTCCTTCAGGCATGGCCTCCTGAATTTTCTGTTTGACTACTGGATCTTTAATCACAATCACTTCCCAGCACTGGGTGTTGGCCCAAGAAGGTGACCACCTAATTGCATCGAGGACTTTATTGAGCTGCTCTTCTGTGATCTCCCGTTCTTGATATTTCCTGATACTCCGTCTTCCTTTGATGATTTCCATAAAATCTGGCATGCTATCACCTCCATATAGTGTTTTTTGTGTTACTTGAGTTTATTGTGTTTGTTGAGTTAAAATCCCTTAATACCTAAATTCATAATTCACAATCCTATTTTGATAATGAATATGTTAGATTTGACTGTTTTTGTCAATCAATTTAATTTTTAAGCAGACTTCATATATTTAATTCGTTATTTAGTGCTCATTGCCTAATATATAAAACTTTTTTTTGCATCATGGTGACATAAAGGTATCTTGTTAACATCCAAAACGGAAAAGGTTAATTACAAGGAGGAGAATCTCATGAAATTGAGACTTTTTTTTCTGCTTGGGATAATGTTTTTCTCTTTATCCAATATCTATGGTGAGGAGTTCAAAGGGGACCATCACCCTTCCCTGATCTCCTCTCTCAAACTCTCTACTCCTCTTACGTTTTGTGACGAAAGGGTCCCGATTGAAATACAGGAGATTAAGGAGAGGCTGGAGAAAGAGCACCTTCTTACCCTCTGGGATCGACCCCAGGTGATTCTCTGGTTAAAGAGGGCCACACGTTACTTGCCCTATATCGAAACAATGCTTAAAGAAAGTAATATGCCGGACGATCTCAAATATATTGCCATTGCTGAAAGTGCTCTTAAAGCTCATGTACGCTCAAGAAAAGGGGCAGTAGGTTTTTGGCAATTCATGGGGCACACAGGTCGAAAATGTGGTCTTGTTATCAATAAACATATCGATGAGAGACGGAACATATTCGCCTCTACTCAAGCGGCCATTCGATATTTAAAGGACCTTTACAAAATTATGGGATCATGGACCCTGGCTGCTGCTGCCTACAATATGGGTGAAAAGGGTGTTGAGGCGGAAATTCTGGAGCAGGGAACTAATGACTATTACAAGCTTTATCTTCACACTGAAACTCAAAGGTTTATCTTTCGGATTCTTTCAGTAAAGATAATTTTCTCAAACCCAGAAAGATTTGGTTTCTATTTATCTGAAGAGGATTATTATCCATCTTTGGAATTCGACCGAATTCAACTGAACTGTTTACGGGATACTCCAATACGGATTATTGCCCGGGCTGCTAAAACCTATTTCAAGGTGATTAAGGACTTGAATCCAGAAATTCGGGGGCATTACCTGGCAAAGGGAAACTACACCATTTTAATCCCAAAGGGTTCAGCAAAAGATTTTCACAGCACATATCAAGATCTCTTTACGTACTGGTTGGCATCAAAAAAAGAGGGAATCTATATTGTCAAAAAAGGCGACAGCCTATCCTTAATTGCTGATCGGTTTAATGTCCCCTTATCGGCCCTCCTTATTTGGAATAACCTTGATTCAAACGTACCTATCTATCCAGGTGATAGGCTGATTATTTATAGGAAAGAATTAAAGTAAATGTAGATAGAGGCCGGGTGAATAAAACCTATAACCTCTCTAAGAATACCTCACTACCAAATTTTTCTTTTAAGGCCCCGGTTAATTTTTCATAATTTTCTTCTGATTCTACCTCCACAACCAGATCTTGCTCATCCAGCACCTTCAGGTATCCATGAGGTTTGATGATCTCAGTTACTTGCTTTACGTCCTTTGTGACCCAGCCTTTCATCCTGAGGACCAGCTCTTCTCCAGTGAATGCCCGTTCAATGGTCAGGTCAACATCCCTCTTCTTTGCCTTCCATCCCAGAACCGACGGCCTGACAATAATAGGTGTCACTGGATCAAACATAGCAGCACATGTAAACCATAGTTTTGCCCTGATCATATTCACCTCCTATCTAAGTTTATTATGTTTCTCGTGTTTGTTGAGCTCATTTGTTTTTAACATTAACCCTGTGGAGTAAGAGTTTTATTCGAAATAGAGCAAGTCAAATATGATAAATTTTAAATTCTTATCCTGTTAGATAAGTAGTATACTCCACAGGGCAGGCAAACTCAACAAGCTATTTTAATCCTTGACAATGAGTAATCCCTTTTCTAATTTTTACCCTGTCGGAAAGAAAGTCTTGCCATGTTTAAAGGCTCGTTTAACCTTCTGACAGGGTTTTTATTAAGAAACTAACTGGAGATCAAATTATGGAACTTGAAAAAGCTATAACCAAGCGCCACAGCACAAGGTCATTTCTGGACAAGCCTGTCCCTCGAGAAACAATAGAAAAATTGCTTTTCCTTTCCACTAAGGCCCCTTCAGCAATCAATATTCAGCCCTGGGAATTTATGGTTGTGATGGGAGAAGAACGCCGACGCTTAAGCAGGGTTCTGGTAAAAAGCATGCGTGAAAGGAACATTTCTTGTGGCCCTGGTGCAGTAAGCCGCCTGCCAGAGCACTTCATGGATCGCCAACGAAAACTTATGGATAGCATCCTACCCAACTTAGAAAAAGGAACCCCTTTTCAGGATTTCATAAATGAGGGCTCCTGCAATTTTTACGGTGCCCCTACAGCCATTATAGTTACCATTGACCAGGCCTTCTCAAAAGCCAGATTGGTTGATCTAGGTATTGCTATAGGCTATATGGTTCTTGCAGCCCATAACATAGGTTTAGGTACATGCCCAATCGGGTTAATAAGTGCCTTTGATGATGAAATCAAGGATAGACTAAATATAGCTGAAGAAAAGGATGTTGTTATGGGTATAGGCGTTGGATATCCTGATCCTGATTCCCAGATTAATCAGGCCATCTCCGATCGCGCGCCCATAAATGAGGTGGCTCGGTTTTATTAGGCAAGAAGCACCTTTATATTTGACTTCAATTTTTTCCGTCCTGCCCTTTCAAATGCGGTTCGCCCAAAGGTTCTTTTAAAATCTAACTCATTCATTCCAAGAATAGTATCTGTGGATGGAATGGAAACAACAGGAAGACCTTTTTTATTAAAAGGACAAATCTCCTGACAGACATCACAGCCAAAAAAGGTATTTCCCATTTTTACGGCTGTCCCCTTATCGATATCATCCTTTGACTCAATAGTCAGATACGAGAGGCATTTAGAAACATCAATGTAAAAAGGCGCCTTCAGGGCCCCTGTAGGGCAATTATCAATACATTTGGTGCATGAACCACACCCGTTTTCTGGCTCCTTAAAAGAAGGGATAGGAAATTGTGCTGTGGTCAAGATTTCAGCCAGAAAACAGTATGAGCCATAACCTGAGATAATCAACATATTGTTTTTGCCAATAAAACCAATTCCGCTCCTTACAGCAAAGCTCCTTTCAAGAATAGGGGCCGAATCAACACATACCCTGCTTCGGCTTTCAGGAAATATCTCTGCAATGAATGTACATAGTTGTTTTAATAATTTTCTTAATCGGATATGGTAATCTTCTTCTTGAGGCATGCTGTATCTTGAGGCGGTGTATCCGTCAGGAGTAGATGGCTTGTTTTCTGGATATGGATATGCAAGAGAGATTATAGTTTTTAGTCCCTCAAGGAGCCTTGTAGGGTCTCTCCGGAAATCTATGTTCCTTTTTAAATAAGCCATATCTTCTATTTCAACCTCTCTAAGCCAGTTAAGAAAGAAGTCAAAATAGATGGGTGTCTCTGGTTTAGAAAAACCTATAGCAATAAATCCAAGGCCTTTGGCCCTGTCTATGAAAGCATGGTCCATATTTACGACTCAATATTGAAAAGCCTTAAGCACAATAAAGCTTAAATTGCTAATGTAACTCAAAACTCGTAACCTAACTACTTACTGCCTACTGCATACTTGCTCTGTCCAGCCTTTCAAGGAAATCCTTTACCCAGGGTGGATTATATATTATGATATAAGCAAGGAAGAATGCTGTAAGTGGCAGAAAGAAGATAGCCAGGTCAATTAAAATGATACCAAAGGCTAAAAGAAGTCTTTTTTGTGAACTCATATATCCTATGTATCATAACCCTTATCTTTGATCAAATCAGGAGAAGAATTGTTTAGAATCTGTAAATGATCTGTAAATGAACTTGACTTATAAAAATAGCATTTGGTAGGTATTACACATGAATATTCTTGATTTTATCATCCTTGGATTGATAACCTTTTTCATTATTAAGGGTATTTTCAGGGGTTTTTTCAGGGAAATATCTTCCCTTGCTGGTATCATTGTTGGATTCTTTATTGCCAATCACTACCATCCCCCGATGGCCAACTTTATTAAAGCCTATATCCCTTTAGAGAAATCTGTCCTCCTTCTTATCAGTATTATCATTCTATTCCTCTTTGTGGTTATTTCCTTCAATCTTATTGGAGTCCTTTTGCGCCGTCTCTTTAAAAAATTGTTAATTGGCTGGCTTGATAGAGGCCTTGGTATTGGTCTTGCCCTAGTTAAGGGAATTATTATCTCTTATCTCATGATTTTCCTCCTTGCCGTATATATGCCTTCCAAGAGTCGCCTGCTTACAGAATCAAAGACAGCTCCCCTGGTAAAAGTTAGTTTTGAATCAATGCGCATGCTGATATCACCAGATCTTTACAAAACATGGAAGAGGAAGATTTATAAAGAGTCGGAAAAAGTGGGTAAGGCAATCTCTGAGGGGAAAGAAGCGATTAAAAAAATTCCACAGGTCTTTCCTGATAAAAAAGAATAACTGAATGCCATTGCAAAGCACGAGCGGGCAGACGCCTAATCCCCTTCACCGTTTCGTCTTCATCCTATTCCCACATTTCAACTCACCATAGATATTCCTGGTCTACTTCGTGTTTGTAGCCCTTTATCTACATAATATACATTGTATCTACCCTGTCTTGCTGTTTTACAAATTCAAGCTGTTCATTTATTGTCGAAAACCTGGAAAGGTCCAATTCCTCAAACTCATCAGGACTGGTATTCGTTTTCTTTGCAACATTTCGAACAATAGTCTCTAACTGTTCTTTTGGAATTTCAGGGACTCTGGTGATAGAGCTTTTCTGCGCAACACCGCTTACGATCTTGAAATTATAGCTTACCATTTCCAACATTCCATCGGCCTTTTCTTTTGTTAATATTCGATATTCAAAATGCTCATGACGCCCGGCCATGGGACGAAAGTAATAGAATTTGTACAATCGTTCACCCTTTCTTATCCGTAATAAATATTGATCATGTTCAGAATGTGACTTTTTAGGCTTTAAATTTTTTAGTCGCTTCTTCATATCCAATACCGCATATATGAATTCAGGAATACCCTACAAGGCAAATATCTTTATGGAGAGCCCACAAGT
>CAYTDY010000046.1:0-11602 GCA_964436665.1 uncultured Desulfobacteraceae bacterium | reverse complement strand
AGCTAAGAAGTGGATACAGCTAAGGCCTGGGACAGATCATGCACTTGCACTGGGGCTCTTAAATATCATCATCGAAGAGTCTTTATATGATAAGGATTTTGTTGAAAAGTGGACCTATGGTTTTGATGATCTGGCAGATCATGTCAAAAAATATACCCCTGAAAGAGTGTCCGAGATAACCTGGGTTACTCCTGATCTCATCCGAGAGGCGGCAAGACTGTATGCCACGTCAAAGCCGGCTGTCATTCAGTGGGGAAATCCGATTGAACACAATATCCATACCTTTGACACAACAAGGGCACTCATTTGCCTGATGGCAATATGTGGTAACCTTGATGTCCCCGGAGGTAATGTGAATGCAAGAGATCCAAAGATTATGGGCTTAGGACCTTTTGTTCGTGCTGATCTTATTCCAGACAAGAGAAAGGAAATGATCAGTGCTTTTCATGGTATTATTCCCAGATTAATGACCATTGCACCAGCCTTTTTTAAAAAGGCAATTCTTGAAGGGGTGCCCTACCCCATTAAGGGATTCTATGCCATGTGTGCTAATCCTATGTTATCTTATGCAGATAGTCGCCAGACACATGAGGCATTTATGAATCTTGATTTTATAGCAGTCGCTGACTTATTCATGACGCCTACAGCGGCTATGGCAGATATCGTACTCCCTGTAGCAAGCCAATTTGAGATGGACGATATCGGCCATTACGGACTCGGCCATGGCTTTATCTTAGCACGACCCAAAGTTGTTGATCCACCCGAAGAATGCTGGCCTGACATAAAAATAATGAATGAACTTGGTAAACTTATCTCTCCTGATGAATATTGGTATGATGACTACAACCAGTTTTTGGAAGATGTTGTCAAACCAAGCGGTCTCACATACAACCAGTTCGTGGAGAAGGGTTATTTAAAAGGTCCTGACAGATTTAAGCTTTATGAAGAAAAGGGTTTTCGAACTCCTACTGGTAAGGTGGAGTTGAAGTTGAGTCAGGCTGAAAAATTCAATTTGCCCACACTGCCCGAATTTAATGGCCTTCCGGAGGAGGATGATCCTGAATATCCTCTGGTATTAACCAGCTCAAAAAGCCAGTATTACCTTCATTCATCCTACAGATGGATTAAAAGGCTCAGAGAAAAAAGACCAGACCCAAAGGCTGAAATCCACCCCAGTACTGCTGCAAAATATGGAATTGGAGAAGGTGATGCTATTATTATTGAAACAAGGTTTGGCACTATAACACAGATTGCACATCTTACTGATATTCTTGATCCAAGGGTGATAAATGCCTCACATGGGTGGTGGTTCCCGGAGGCAAAGGCGGACTCTCTTTATGAATGGGACAAATCAAACTTTAATATCCTGACATCTGCTGAGAAACTGGGAAAAGAATTTGGTACACCCAATCTAAAAGGGATTGGATGCAAAATAAGCCGAAAGTAGAAAAGGGGAAAGATTTTTTGAACTCAAAAATTTTTTATACCATTGATGAGGTATCCAGGATTACAAAACTTCCCAAACCTTTAATTCACTACTATATACGGGTGAAGAAAAAGACTATAGCGCCCGAACATTATCCGGATATAAATCCACGTTACGTTAAAGGCAAGCTACTTTTTACCCGGAAGGACATAGATGGACTACTCAGGTTTATTGATAAAAGGAAAGATGAATCCTGGGAGAAATGGCAACTCAGGATAATAAAAGAGATCATGGCCAAAAGGGAATTAAAGGAAGAAAAACATCCTCCCGGGCGACCGGATTTAAGAATTATTAAAGGGAAAAAGAAAAATCAAAAAAATACTTAATAGCGGGGGCATAAATTTGTTTGCAGGGCATAGCTGAGAATTCATAACCCATGTATGGGATTGGGCTGTCTGGGGAAATGATAGCGAAATAGCTGGAGGAACTATGAAGGAGCGAGATGCACCCAGAGCCAGATGTTGAAGGCATATTCAAAGATTTAGGATATACTTTCAGGGTATGCGCCATTACATATAGATCCATTGGCCCACAGTTTTCATCGCTCCATTCGTACCAAAGTACTCTGCAAATAACCGAAAATAGTAAAGTTCCTCCTTGCTGCGGACCATAGGAAACTCGATCTGGGCTCTGGACAGTTCTTCATCGCTGATTGTCTCTTGAAAATAGGCAGCGAGCACGCTGGCAGATCCTGATCCCTGGGAGAATTCCTGTTTTAACCGCCAAACCACCCTTTCAGGTATTAGTGATTCAAAGGACTTTCTAAAGATCCACTTGTCGATCCTCTGATCCCCCTCTGGTTTCTGCTTGTATTCAGGAGGGATAGCCATCGCATAGTTTAGCAGTTCACCGGATATGAGAGGTGCCGCCACCCGAATGGAATTACACTGATTCATGCGATCCAAGCGCAACGATGCATTATTATGCAATAATCCGATGCATTCCATTTGTCGGGCAAACAGCTCGTCAAGCGGAAAATCCTTAAGGTAGGTATACCCACAAAATATCTCATCTCCTCCCTCACCGGAGAGCAGTATCTGGATGCCCTGCTCGTGGGCATATCGAGAGATGAGGAAATTTGATGCTGCACTTCTTACCAGGGAAGGGTCAAAGGATTCCAGATAATAGATTACCTCGGGCAAAGAGGCAAGGATCTCATCCAGTCCCACAATCAATTCATGGTGGTCTGAGTTCAGGAAATTTGCCATGACTCTAGCATTTAAGATATCCTCGCTTTCTCCCACCCCTAGGGCAAAGGTCTTTAACCTGGCATTTTCCCCCAACGCCTCCCTGTATGCCTCGGTGGCCAAATAGGCAATTACGCTGCTGTCCACGCCCCCACTCAGGAGGCTACCTGTTAGCTCGTTGAAGTCCACCCGGTTGTGGAGACTTCGTTTAATAATGCACTGTATATCCCTGATCATTCCATCCATGCTGGGATGCACTACCTCTGGCGGGGCTTTGGGCAATTCCTCATACCTGATCAACTGGCCGTTGTGGTCCATATAATGGCCAGGGGGAAATTCATTAACCTCCTCCGTGACCTCGACGATGCTTTTTAGTTCAGAGGCGAGGTACAGGGTCTGATCTTTCCAGCCATAATAAAGGGTCTTGATACCCAGAAGGTCTCTGGCTGCAAACAATTCGTCCCCTTCAAAGATCACAAAGGCAAAAATGCTGTCGTTTAGATAGCTGAGCATGTTTTTGCCGTATTCCTGGTATAGATAAAGGAGCAACCGTTCCTCTCTATAAGGGCCGTCTGATACCCTATGGGTCCGAGTGAGCTCATCCCAATTGCCTATCTGACCGTCGTAACAGATCCTGAGATTTCGGTTCATGGGACTTGAAATGGGAATCTCGACTTCTTCCCCGGTTCCGTTCCCGTCAACTTCGAGGTAATTCTGAGCCATGATGGCTGATTTGGTCTCGAAAATTCCAGAAATATCCGGCCCCCGATGCTTGATCCTGTTGAACATGACCTCCAGTTCACTTCGATCTGGCTTCCCATACACGACTACTAATCCACTCATATTGCTCTCTCACGTTTTGTCTATTTTCGAATCTCAAAAATACCGACCAGACCGTGGCCAACTCCCGTTCCGGGCTGGAGATCCATCTCCAGCTTTCTTAGCGAAAAACCAAGATGCGGTTCTATAACATTGGCGCGTACATCCCCCCATTTAAGCCATCCCACTCCTTCGATCACTCTTCGCATGCTGTGGATGGCTTCCTTGAGAGAATCGGGGTAAAAGGGTAATACTTCGGGAGCCTTACGCAATTTCCCATCTTCGGAATCGTACTCACTGAGTAAAGAGATAGTGTAATTGACCAAAACATTGCAGGACATAAAGAACATTTCAAAGAAATTGTTAAGATGATCAAAACCTGGCCTAGCCACATAATCTACCATAAGGCTCTCCAGGTCAGTGCGTACATAACCCTCAAAAAGGGAGTTTACAGCCGTGCGGATATCTTTGCAGTTTTTATTGTAATCACCCGTACCCATGTGCCTGCCGATCAATATTGAGCGGTCATAGAAAGTAACGGGCTCGATCTCCACCCCGGATTCTTTTGACGCCTGTTCAATAATCCACATCACTTCATCTCTGGTCATAAGCCTTAAAGGGAAGGATACCACAGGTGCTTGATCTCGCTCTTCATCTGGATAAATATAGGAAATGCGATAGTCCATAAAGTATTCCTTATCTGCCGGGTGATGCCATAGATCCCGCCACTCATAAGAATACCGCCCAAGCCAATCTCCTACCAGTAGTGCCCTTTCAGGTGCATGTCTGCATATGTCAGCAATGAGTTTCACACTCTGTTGGTTGTTAAAATGGGAAAATGTACCATAGGAGGTGAAATATATATCAAAGGGCTCTGATTTATTCACAAAAGGGGGCAGACCATTAGACAGGTCATCATGGATGAATCGCACCTTAGGGTTGTTACCCTGATAAGCTTCCGCCTGTTTGAGCAGATCCTCGTTTACATCCAATCCTATGTATTCTCTAAGCATGTCCGGTGTAATGACCGCTATGATATATTCGTATATATCTGGGTCCTTGGTGGTGACCCCCATCAATAAGTCATAGCCATCACCGCTTCCACATCCCAAATCCAGGATATGGATGCGATCCATGTGTTGTCTTTTATATTCTATCAACTTGTTCAAGGAAGGACGAAGAAAAATTCCGGTAACCTGATCTTCCCAGAACCTTCTAACATTATCGTATTTACCCATTATGCCTGAGGACCTGTCATATTGTCCCGTATTGGCTGCCTGAGAGTAAGCTTTTCTTTCCGCCATGATCTAAACCTTTCTTGTTCTCTTGAATTAGTAGACCGGGAAGAAATCCCAGACGTTATGCATCAGAAGACATGTCCTTCAATACATCAATTGCCTGGAAGGCATCTTTGCAGTGTGCATCAGCACCTATTTGATGAGCAAAATCCTCAGATGTGGGAGCCCCACCAATAAGTAGTTTAACATGGTTGCGAAGGCCCTCCTCCTTGAGCTTATTATTCACCTCTCCCATAACTCGCATAGTGGTAGTTAAAAGAGCCGAAAGCCCTAAAAAGGGAGCTTTGTGCTCCCTGACTGCCTCAATAATTTGAGAAGTTGGCACATTTGCACCCAAATCAATTACATTATAGCCAGCTCCTTTAAGCATGATGGCAACAATGTTTTTTCCAATGTCGTGCATGTCCCCGGCTACAGTGGCTATGACAAATTTACCCTTACTTTCAACGCCAGCTTTTGCCAAATGAGGACTCAGGATGTCCATAGCAACACCCACACACTCCGCTGAAGCAAGCATATCAGGTATGAAATACTCTCCCTGCTCAAATTTTTCCCCCACATTCTCCATGGCCTCTGTCAAGCCCTCTAAAACGATAAATTTGGGGTCTAAACCTTGCGCAAGGGCCTCTTCTATTAGTTCGGTAACAGCTGGTTGATTCTCTAAACCCTCATCGAAACCCTCATCTTCCGCCTCAATTCTACCCTGTATCACGTTGAATGCAATCTTCTCAACTAGCTCCTGTTTTTCCATATTTTATCTCTCCTCTCTAAAATCGCTATAGTGATCCCATACCTTGTTTGGTACCCTGTTTGAGTCCGGGCAAAAGACCCGGAATTTCCTTGAAGATCCGATCTACCGTGGCTTGATCCAGATGTGGTGCAGGCTCTTGTTCCAATTTTGTCATATAATCCAGTGCATTCTCCAAAACCCTATCTTCCATGCCCTTAGCCTCGAACCTGTAAGGACTTGAAACCTCACCAGCATGCATCGCCTTTCGGACATGACGTACATATAGCCGGTGATTGGTTCCCATAACCTTTTTCACTGTCTTGAGCATATCTTCAATCACGCCAGGTTCTAACCTGGGTTCCCTCAGACAGTGTTTGATCTTGCCTATCTGCTCGTTGTCAAGCACTGCCTGTACAGGGCAGAAACTATTGGTCCGATCCAGGAGGCCAAAGGCATAGTGGATGTACTGGGCACCGCTCATTGCCATATAGAGATGGGTGAAGAGTTTTTCAAATGTAGCCTGCATCCCTGGGACCCTTGCATCACCCACCCCCGCAGTAGAATAGCATGGGATTTTATAAAAGTGGGCCAGTTGCACGCAGTCTATATTATATTGGTTGAATTCCGGACACCCGTACAGGTCGTGAAGGTCATCCAATCGTGCACGGACTGGAACACTTCCATAAAGCACAGGAGTACCTTCTCTTATTAACTGTGTGAGTGTAATACCGGCCAAGATCTCGGCATTGATCTGGGCCACCATACCCGCTTCTTGAATAGGGGCGGAAGAACCTCCTTGGGGTGAGGAGGAAATGACCAAAGGGAGTCCTGCCTCCACGATAGCAAAGACCTTCTCCGCAGTATCATCTACGATCTGGAGAGGGCTTTTGAATAAACAAGCTATGAAGGAGATAATCGGATTCTCTTTCAGTGCCTCAGGCCCTCCTGCAATGATCTCTGCCATTCGCACAACGTCATTCAAACTATCTAACCGGGTTAGACCAGCCTCCACATGCTTGGTTATGTTATTGAGACTCGCAAAGAACTTGTTCACATCGTGATTTTCAGGAGTAATCTCTGAATCCTGTATGTTTAATGGCCGAATAAAGAAATCCAGATGTTCTAATTTATCACAGAGGGAGGCCGCACGGCTGAGTAAAGCCGAATTACCCGTGAGTTCTGAAAACTGCGGCACTCGCACAGTAACCTCTTTGTCACTTACACTGACAAAGTCTTTCATCTCGGTTCTAATCCATATATTGGCTTCGGAGCCAGAGCCGAAGTAGACACGGGGCACTTCTGCATCGAGCAATAATCGGTTTCCCTGTTTTCTTGCTCCGAGGATAAACCTGGAAGGCGCTTGCGCCACAGATTCCTTTATAAGGCCAGGGGGGAAACTTACACGCCAACACATAGAATGTTTGTCACGTTCTTCCCAGACATTTGCTCCGTGAGCCTTGAAAAGGCCCGCAGCCCGCTCGTTATAGCACCACACTCCGGGATCAGCTAAAATACTCAGTGATGCCTCATCAAGAAACTTCACCTGGTCCATACTCAACCGCTCGTATGGTTTAACCAAAACTCCTTCCCTGAATTCTTCTGTCACTAAATTCTCACTCATAATTGGCGATTTTCAATTGAAGGCTGACTAATTGAAAAAAATCTCCCCGTCATAGGTCAATTTTCTATTGGGAATTTCGAAAGGCCCTGGAATAGCGCCTGCAATGTCGATCCTCTCCTATCAAGACTTCGGCAGTCTTCACCGCACCCATTAATTCCTTATCGAGAGGATCCATAATGGCTGCATCGAGACCTGCAAAAATAGCCATATGGAGAAAGGCTATATTGAGCCTCGCCCGTGCAGGCAGACCATATGATACATTGGACAAACCTATTACAGTTTTGGACGTAGGGAACTTCTTCTTTACTTCCATCAGGGTATGCAGGGTCACCAATCCCTGTTTGATATCCGTGCTGATAGGCATAACAATTGGATCAAAGAGCACAGAGTTGAGAGATACCCCATAGTTCTCACAGACAATGGCTATCTTTTCGCAAGCTCGAATGCGTTCCTTCACAGTCTCAGGAATGCCTGTCTCATCCATAGCAAGGGCTACTATGGGTGTATTATATCTTTTGGCCAGCGGTACCACTTGTTCCAGGTTTTCCTCCTCGGCCTTAGTAGAGTTAATAAGGCTCGGCTTACCCTCACGGGCTCTGAGAGCTGCTTCCAACACCAGTGGATCTGAACTGTCAACACATAACGGTATGTCCATTTCTTTCTGTACTGTATCAATGGCCCATTCCATGGACAGGATCTCGTCCTCTCTTGAGCCTACGCCTGTTCCCACGTTCAGATCAATAAAATCACTCCCTGCAGTTGCCTGCTTTCTTGCAAAATCTAAAAGTTTTTTTCCGTCCCGCTCCAGAATAATATTTTTGATCTCAGGAAAACTGGCATTTATCTTTTCTCCAATGATTATCATAAATGATTTCTCTTCAATACACTTTAATCCATAATAAAAGTTTGAAGCCCAGGTATTTCTCGCTTTATTCGTTCTCTCTTATCTTCTGAAAGAAGGGATTGAAGGGGCTTCCCAAGAATTTCCTTTACCTTATCGGCAGCTCGAGCCCAAGTGTCTTTAGAGCCTGCATCCTTCCATTTGGTGCGATCCTCCCTGTCACTCAACTGAGGAATGTATTGTGACAATCGCATGTGACGCCTTGTGTGACGTGCGGAGACAAAATGACCACCCGGACCTGTTTTTTTTATCAAATCGAAGGCAAGGGTCTCATCATTTACCCGGATACCCTCTACAGCCCTCATGACCATGCCGATAATTTCATTGTCAATCACAAGCTTGTCATAGGAGGCTGTCATACAGAATTCGAGAAACCCAGCAGCGTCATGGATAAAATTGCCTCCTGCCAGAGCCACCATCAGATTCGTGATGGCCGATTCATATCCTGCCTGAGCATCGTTTACCTTGGAATCAGACATCCCCCCGGTTGCATAAATGGGAAGTTCATAGAACTGGGCCATCTGGGCAGCGGCAGCGTTCATTAGTCCCATTTCTACGGCTCCAGAAAGGTACTTCATATCGCGGAGGTCAGTAATGGAAGAGATACATCCGTACAGGGTGGGGGTGCCCGGCTCGGATAGTTGTGCAAGCATGACACCAGTCAGGGTGTCCACATTTTGTACCACAAGATTCCCGGCCAAAGTTACAGGAGCAGTGGCACCGCAAAGAGGTTCTGCTGGCACCACCACGGGTATCCGGTTGCGAGCCGCTTCCATGGCGAGTTGGGAATAGTTTTTATCCAACTTGAAAGGGCTAATTGGACAGGTTACCATAGATATAAAGGGCCTTTCTCTAAGCTTCTGAGGAGAGCCTGCAATGATTTCAGCCATTTTGATAACGTTTTTCACTCCCTCCACTGTATATACACCGCCCATTACATGCTTTTTGGTCCGGTTTAAAGCGGCGCCGAAGCGGTTTACATCCACATCTTCCACATGGATATCATTAGGGTATACGTTGAGCATGAAAAAGTGAATATCATCCAGGGCATCAACAAGGCGAGCCATGTTCATGACATCCTTGAGTACCGCCCTCCGCGAATCCTGGCTGCCCGGATCCTGTACGTTCAGGGCAGTGCCCCCTGTACCCAAATATACCTTTCTTCCGCCGATCTCACAGTCCAATTCACCATTTTCCGCTCTGCCATATAGATTAACCACAGAAGGTGCCTTCTTTATCAATTCCCACACCAACCCATGAGGGATTCTAACCAACCGGTTTACCTCATCCACCTCTCCACCAGCATTACGGAAAAGCTCCCTCGCTTCATAAGAGTTGACTTCCACTCCCACTTCATCAAAGACCCTCAGGCTAGTTGCGTGGATCTTTTTAATGTCTTTATCAGTAAGGGGTTTATACTGTCCCCCAATTAAGCCCTTTCTCCCATTCATCCTTACATCTCCAGATTATCATTAAAAAGACATGATTATTTACCATTGACCATTAGAAGTCCTTACACCCTTCTTCCAGCGCAATTCTTCTTAGAACAATCCAGACAAGGGTTGTAAGGTGTCTTTTGTATATCATTATATACTCCAAAAACACCTGAAATAGATTTGCGCGGCCTCATCAGGCATGAATCCATTAGTTCAATTCCGGTTGCATCTGAGCCGAACAATTTAAAAACTTTCTTCTGTTCTGTAATTGGCCAATCACAATAGCCTGGGCTGAAACGGAGTGTTACGGCTTTACCTTCCTCTCTGCATGTGGTTTCAACGTACTGATGAAACTGTTCGGCCACACTTTCAACAGCCACTGATCCCAAAGCATCAAGGATATATGCCCCGGATAGCCGCCCCTGTCCCATTATACGATTTATTTCTGAATCGATCTCTTCTCCCAAAGTGGCTATAAAACAGATGAGCTCATCAGAGTCATGTAACGTACAAGCAAGTTTTGGACTTTTGAATACCATACTGTCTTCTAAATAGACGTATCTTTGGTCAACCAAACTGATCTTTTTCTTGAGATAAAACAGACGTGGATTCATAAGCCTATGAAATATTCGCTTGTTATTCTGTAGTTTCATGTGCAATGAACAAGAAAATCTTTGCCTTCTTTTTCCACCCAAACGGCTAATCAGCTTATCTCTTTCAATATATGGATTTATGCTTAGAGAAAATACCAATGTTACATCCTTCCTAACAGACAGAATATCAATGTGATAAAAGAATAGGAATTTGTATAATTATAATTTCTAATAACATATTCTAATTAAAATCATTTTAACTTACGTGGGTATGCAGTTGACTCAAGTTCGTTGAAAGTATCTCCTTGAATATACTGGCTTTCTGACATTTTATGCGGTTTTTACAAAAAAATTCCGAAAAGTCTTATTAAGTCAATACATTAAAGTGAATTAACTGGAGCGAAGTGCATATCCACGTTAACTTAAATGATATTGGCAGAAATTATTCCTTTATAAAGCTTTTTCTAATCTTAGTATTCTTAGCATGACTCTGCTGAGCAATCAGACGATCTCCGCTTGTCCTATTGCTACTCCACTTCCGAGTCTTGGACGTCTAACATGTCGATGAGCTTAGCGAGGCCATAAATAATCTTTTCTATCTCATCTTGGGGAAGGCTTTTAAGACCATTCACAATCTTCTGCTGAATGGGAGGAGGGGCGTGTTGAGCAAGTACATTTCCCGCCTCTGTCAATTCGATAGTAATCATTCGACGATCAGGAGAGTTCCTCAAACGTCGTACAAGCCCTTTCTGTTCCAACCGGTCGATAATTCCAGTGACCGTGCTGGATTTTACCATGATATGCTTGGCAATCTGGGAAAGAGGAAGTGGGCCATGCTCATAGAGTACAAGGAGGCAGTTAACCTGGGGAGCGCTCACTTGATATTTTTTGTTCAGCTCCTTGGAGTAAAGCTCTCCTGCTTGCATAAGCCTGCGAATCAGGTAGATGATCTCTTTTATTCTATCCTGCGGGGCCATATAAGTCATCCCTTGAGAGGGCGATTGATGATGATTTGACATTTTCTTATGTTTTTTATAAAAAAATTTGAATTGAAATTTTCCTTGTAAAAACTATTTTAATACAAAAATATTTATTGTCAATATAATTATTTTAGTAATAAAAAAATTGCTTCAAATACCCTGGGATTCGTAATTTTTGAGATGATCTAATGTCCTTAAAAGATACCCTGAAAAAAGTTAACAAGGATATACGTCATGACATTTTTATGAAGATATGAAAAGCGTAACTTAACATTTAAGATTTTGATTTTTTCCATATCTATAGTGGAGATCTTAATTTGACTAATCTTCATATTCCGTTCATTTTATGTTGAGAGGTTCTTCTGCCGCTTCATTTATAATACAGCATTCAGATTATAATTCACAACTCATACCATCAACACTCATACCATCAATAAGACAAATTGTTTTCATATTACCTACCGCTTTATTAGTTATAATAAGAGGATTGTTGGTAAAAAAGAAAAATCTATTGACAGAGAAGGTAGCATACAGTATGCAAAATAAAATAA
>CAYTDY010000045.1:0-11922 GCA_964436665.1 uncultured Desulfobacteraceae bacterium | reverse complement strand
TTGAACCAGCAACACCAATTCTTGAACCTGAATGGACAAGAGACTTACTGCAAAGACTATATGAATTACTCGTTCCTCGGAAATTGCGACACGATTTAGGAGAATATTATACCCCCGAGTGGCTGGCAGGCTATGTGGTAGATAAAAGTGGATATAATGGAGATATTAATTCTCGCTTTCTCGACCCTGCCTGTGGGTCAGGCACCTTTCTGGTTCAAGCCATTAACAAAGCAATAAGGAATTCTAAAGGTAATGAAAAGGCTGTAGCAAACCATATACTTGAAAATATTGTGGGTTTCGATTTGAATCCGATTGCCGTGTTGTCAGCCCGGACAAACTATCTAATCGCATTCTCAAGGTTCATTCCTTACATACGACCGATTTCCATCCCGGTTTACTTGTGTGATTCTGTCCTCACCCCGAGCCATTATATAGAAGACGGGAAACTCCCATTTGAGAATACGATCATTTTTACAACAACAAAAGGTAACTATACTTTTCCCATTTCAATGAAGGAAAAAAGTCATATAGATAAATTCACTTCAATGATGGATGTAGCCTTAAGAGGAAAAGTTGAGCCAGAAACCTTAAAAAATGGAATTAAAACAGAGTTTAATCTGCACGAAAAAGAGACATCCCTTCTTGCCGATGTTTATAGACATATAAAAGAGTTAGATGACAACGGAGAAAATGGAATATGGGCACGATATATAAAAAACGCATTTGCTCCTGTCTATCTGGGTAAATTTGATTTTGTGATTGGTAATCCACCCTGGATAAGATGGGGCTATCTTTCGGATGATTACCGAAAAAGAACTCTCAAACTATGGCAAAGATATGGTCTTTTCTCCCTGAAGGGTTATGCGACAAGGTTGGGAGGTGGTGAAAAAGATTTTTCTATGCTGTTCACTTATGCCTCTGCAGATAATTATCTTAAAGATAAAGGGGTTTTGGGATTTCTAATTACTATGGAGGTGTTTAAGTCAAAAGGAGCAGGTGAGGGATTCAGGCAATTTGAATTAAAAGACAAAAAAGTTCCCCTTAAAGTTTTGAGTATGGAAGATATGGTAGATTTAAAACCCTTCCAATCTGCTAACAAGACATCTGTATTTTTTATGAAAAAAGGAGAGAAAACAACTTATCCTATCCCAGTTATTGAATGGCGGCGAAAGCCTAAAGTCGGTAGGATTCCACCTGATTGGTCACAGGATAAGGTTAAGGCAAATTGTGAGATAAAAAATATGCAGGCAATACCCATCAATCCAGATAAATTATCTTCATCTTGGCAAACTGCTCGGAGCACAGAGCTAAAGGTCTATTCTAAAGTAAAAGGACAAAACCCATATAGAGCATACCGTGGTGCAAGCACAGAACCTTACGGCGTTTTTTGGCTGCGACTAAAGGAAGTAAGGCCAGACGGTATTCTCGTCATTGAAAATATATATGACAGGGGGAAAAAAGAGATAAAACCAGTTCGAACAGCAATAGAACCTGATTTAGTATTCCCCGCAGTAAGTGGCGGGGATATAGTAAAATTTGGCACGAAATCTCATTTTTACTTGTTGATCTCGCAAGACCCTAAGAAAAGATGTGGTTATGATGAAGAATATTTGAGTGCAAAATTCCCACTTACTTACGCTTATCTCGTTCAGCTTAAAAGTATACTTGTTAAAAGGGCTGCCTATCAAAAATATTTTTGTAAAGAAATTAAAGAGAGAGGCAAAGTTATAGATCGAATACCAATTGCGCCCTTTTATTCTATGTATAATATCAGTAAGTTAACATTTTCATATTACCGTGTAGCATGGAAAAGGATGGCAGCAAAAATGTCAGCAGTGGTGCTATCAAGTATTAGAACCGATTTTGGAACAAAGCCATTGGTTTCCACAGATACTACTGCATTCTTCGCTGTGAATAACAAAGATGAGGCTCATTATGTTTGTGCTATATTAAATTCAGAGATTGTTAATAACTTCATAAAAAGCTTTTCATCTGCTGGAAGGGGATTTGGAGCACCATCTATTATGAATAACTTTGCCATTCCCTGTTTCAATAACAGTAATGAAACTCATAAGCAACTTGCAGAACTTTCGGAGAAAGCGCATAATTTGGTTAAAAGAGGCAAAAGTATAGAAAGTATTGAACAGAAAATAAATGTGGTTGTGAAAAAACTATGGAATATAAAATAATAACTCCCAACGATTCTAAATACCCACAAAAACTCATTGAAAGGCTGAGCGATAACCATCCTGATAAAGTTTACTATAATGGCCCATTGGAATTTCTTGAGCATTTCACTATGGCAGTAATTTCGGCTGATTCAATTAGTGGATTGGCAATGATGGAGACAAATCAGGTTCTATTTACTGTAAGAGAATATGAGATGAATTATATTGGTAGCTGGCATTCGGTAATGGAGACCGAGATCTTCCGATTAGGGTTATTTAGAAAAAACACTACGGTAACACTCTTTTCTGCAAAGGGCTTACGAGCCGAGACATTTGAATCTTTTTTGAGAGACAGGTTTTATCCACCTTTGCATGAATTCCCTGAAAGAGATGAGTATTTCAGGAGGGCTGAGAATGGTGAATTGTTGATGCTTTCTGTCAGCAATCCAGATGAGACAAGACAGTTGCGAAGAAATATAATGGAGAGAAACCGGATATCTTGTGTTCTTGCAGACATTGTTTTCATTCCTTATGGGCCAAAAGGCTCAAAAACTTACACAATGGCAAAAAGAATTGCTAATGCAAATATACCCGTCTTTACAATAGATAGCGACGAATGCAGAGACCTTCACAATCTTGGTATTCCAGGATTCAATCGTAAGACCGTTAAGGCTTTTCTCAAAGACAGTGGTGCAAGATTGGCAATTCCACAGAATGAAATAAGGAAATCTATCGAGGTCGAGGAATATAAAAAGCCACAGAATCAGCAACTATCCTTTATAAAGGAACCTACCCAGGCAGAACTAGCGTTTAAAAAGAACAGTAAGGATAGCAGTTCATAAGCAAAATTATTTTTTATATCGGCGTTTTCTCCTTGTGTACGATGACTTATCCTTATTGTCCTCATCGCTCGATGTACCCCATAATACCATAGCGCAAAAGCTGAGCTATAATCATATAATTTCTGGATGGATCCTTGATGTCCTCCTGCAAAATCTTGCTGGACCTTTTTTCACTACTTTTTGTTTAGTGATTTGCGTTTGAAACCTGCAATAGATTAGGAATAACTTATATCGTAGAATTCAGTTTGAAGTATGCACCAACCTGTTCATGTTACGTATAGTAATCATAAGACAGGTGAATTGTGAGAGACTTTCCAGATAGCAGTAACATTAAAAAATTAGCGAAATTCGAGACATATTATATGTTGATCTTTACGTCTTGTATTTGCCGAAATCCTCTGGCTTGAGTTTTTCAAGTATATCCTTCCACCTTTTTCCTTGCTCATTCTTATCCCCAAGCACACCTTCTTCGGTCTCCTCAATCTGCTTAGATTTCCTCAGGACCTCATCGGAAACAAATATAGGCGCCTTGGCCCTGAGGGCTATGGCAATGGCATCACTTGGCCGAGAATCTATTGAAAAGGCCTCACCACTGTTTGTCAGGTGGATAAGGGCATAGTAGGTATTATCTCTTAGGTCACAAATCTCTATCCCATTTACTCTTGTATCCGTCTTATCTATGATGTTTTTCAAGAGGTCATGTGTCATAGGCCTTGGAAACCTTACACCTTCTATTTCACTTGCAATTGCCGTTGCCTCCAGCAGACCTATCCAGATAGGTAGGGTCTGTTCTCCTTCAATCTCCTTCAAGATAATTATTGGACTGCTCGTTACTGGATCCATGTTTAATGAAGATATGGTCATCGCCTTTAGCATAAAATTTCCTCACTTACAGTACTTTAGATTCGTGGATAGGCCCTATGTCAAGGGAAAATGCTTAATTGTTTGTAAAAAATAAGTGGTATCTATTTCATATTATATCAGCAGTCCAATCAATAAACAAAAGGTCTAAGGCAGTATGGCCCTCCACAGGGGTTCATAATCAACAGTTTTATTTGAATTAAGCTCAGACCACAATTTTATTTGTAGATACGCTACAAGGCTATTCCCCTTTTGACTTTGATAGACCTTTTGTCGGGGATAAGGGTTATTAGAGGGGCGTCGAATTTAAATGCATGTGAGATGGAGTTTCAGTTATCATTGGTCTTCCGTTAGAAATCTCTCAACTTTTACCTTTTCCTTCAGTTTCTGAACGTAGAGACTCACTTCTCTCCGAACCTTCTCCTGCATGAGATAGCGTCCAAGTCTGTTTTTGATGTCCTCAAAGGCGATGGTAGTTTCAGGTCTTCTCTCAATGACCTTAATCAGGTGGTATCCAAACCTGGTCTCGACAATGTCACTCACATCACCCGGCATTAAGCCAAAAGCCGCCTTTTCAAAAGGCTTCACCATCTGATCCCGGCCAAAGTAGCCCAGATCCCCACCCTTGACACTACTGGGACCTTGGGAGAACTCCTTGGCAAGAGCTGCGAAATCCTCACCTTGCTGGAGTTTCTGCTGGATCTTCTCAGTCTTCTTTCGTGCCACAGCTCTTTGCGATTCATCCGCTTTGGGGTCAACCTTGATCAGAATGTGGCTGGCCCGCACCTGCTCAGGTTGTTTGAATGAACCTGGGCGGCTCTCATAAAGGGCTTTGATTTCCTGGTCTGAAACCGTAGCCTTTTTAGCGATGTAGGTATCAATGAATTGTTGAATGGCCACCCCCCGTTTAATGCGAGCCTTTAGGCCGGCCTCAGAGAGGTTCGCCTTTATCAACGCAGTCTTGAATTCGTCTTCATCGGGAAATCGTCTCTTCAGTGTCGTCACCTGTTCATTGATTGCCGCCTCATCAACCTTGATTGCCTTCCTTTGGCTTTCCCGGTAGAGCAACTCACGGTTGATAAGATTTTCAAGGACTTCTTTTTTGATTTCCGGAATCTGGGCATCGGTGAGCGGCTTTCCCATGCTCAAGAGCCTTTGACGGACATGGTTCATCTCTTTGTCAAAATCCTCCTGCGTGATTACTGACCCGTTGACCACCGCAACTTTACCCTCTGAAGGCTGCTTTTCTAATGCCGATGCAAGCAAGGCAATCGATACAAAAGCCAGGGCTGCTACGAGTGACCAAAACCATCTTCCGCGTCTTGTCTGCATTCTAATTTCTCCCTTCCAAATTGAAAAAAGAAACGCCCCTACAGGGCTCCTCACCGGGCAGGTGAATGGGTTTAAGGTTATCATCGAGCGCTATTAATAGGAGCGCCGTCCACCACCTTGTCCTCCTCTGCCACCACCATATCCTCCTCTACCACCGCGACTTTCAGAGCGAGGGCGTGCCTCATTAACCTTAATTGTTCGTCCTTTAATCTCTGTGTCGTTCAAATCATTGATTGCCGACTGAGCGTTGGCATTATCGGGCATCTCTACGAATCCAAATCCTTTTGATCTGTTAGTGTATTTGTCTTTAATGATCTTTACGGATTCGACCTCCCCGAAAGTCTCGAAAGCCTGTTTTAAATCCTCTTCGGTTACTTCATACGACAAATTGCCTATATAGATATTCATTCGGATCTCCTTCTGATTACAGAAAATTTTGCAGGTTAACTTAAATGATTCGATCTCGTAACCATAATGCTAAGGGCACTCCACCCTAAATCGATGGAATGCCCTTTTCCTCAAAACAATGAGCTAAACTACAGTGACATTCACCGCAGCAGGTCCTTTTTGGCCCTGCTCCATGTCAAAATTAACCTCATCGCCTTCATTAAGAGACTTGAAGCCGGTTGCATTTATACCTGAATGATGAACGAATACATCCGGACCATCTTGCTGCTCAATGAAGCCAAAACCTTTGCGGTCATTAAACCACTTCACGATTCCATTAGCCATAGTGGCACCCTCCTTTCAAATTATTTCTCATGTTTTCAAACTTCAGGATGTCACTTTTGACAAATAGATCTTTCCTTCAGAACGAAAAAAGCCCGCACATAAAGGCGAGCCCTCATGAATTTTTTATATTTTTGCTTTTTTATCCACAAAAGTCAAGTTGTTTCAAATTAAATCGATAATAAGCATCTTTTTCATTTAGGGGGAATGAAATTATTGATTTAATTAGTGCTCATAAAGGAGGTATTAGGGCCTACATGTTGTTTTCTCTCTAAGATTTTAAAATTGAATGATTCGTGCCAATATACTGAATTTTGAATAAATTTCAGTATACATATGATAGTGGAAATTTCAATACTATTTCGAAACCTATCCGACAAAATAAATCCAATCTCAACCATGACAATTGCATATTTCAAGATGAATTAGTTATTCTATACTATTGCCCCATTCTGTTTATTTCCGATTGAAATATTCAGAAACCATTGGATTGTGATTTTTACAATCCAAATTGATGATCCAGGAGTTCGTCTGGTCTAAGCCCAAATCATAGTTAGCACATTTAAACTACCAAATTGCACCAAGGCTCATCAAAAAACCAGAATACAAAGGTATTGTGAGATTATCATCTATTGTAACACCATAAATTTTTATATATACCCCATCCGCTATCGTAGCGCCAATTGCACCACTAATTGCTATTGTTATTGAATTTACAATAAAATAGGCCACTAAAAAGGAAACACAAAACATAACCAGAATCACCTCTGGCGGCTTTATTCTTTTTTTATAACCTTCTCTGCTTTCAAAAGGTTTTCCTTTAACTGCCTGAACTATTCCAGAGGCGGTATCCCCTATTGCCAATATCAATATTGAAGCTATAGCAATTTGTTTGGGAAAGACTAAAATACTTATAAATGCGCCCAGTATAAAAAAGGCATGACCACCGATTTTCTTCTCCTCTCTACCCCTTAAGAAGGGAACCGAGATCACGCCCTTAAATCTTAAAGCTTCGAGGCAAAGGATAATAAGAAGCAAAAAAGGGAGACCAATAATAAGCATATCCTTTTGGGAAATAGTATAAAGAAAAGAAATTAAAATCCCGCTACTGATATGTATAAATTTTCTGATTATCTCTTCTTTTAAACCAACTGATCTGGATAAAAATTTTTCGGGCATAGAAAAATTCCTTTTTACTATTCTATAATAATGAATTAACTTCTATAGTGAATGTCATGGATAAGTTAGCATGAAAGAGGCTGTCATTGCGAGCGAAGCGAAGCAATCTCATGGGATTGCGGAGCCTGTTCCGAGCCCAGCGAGGAATCCCTTTTGGCTTGATGTTTGGCAATGACCCTTCGCTTTTCTGGACTGTTAGCTCCGAGTTTGCTTCGGCTCCGCCTCGCAACCACTACGTTCCTCACAATGACAACTTTCTTTTGACGTTCACAATAGTTAACATGTAATAAAAAATCTTGACTATGATTTATTTTGGTTATATTCCACCAAAAACACATAGGTGAATATTTTACATGAGAAGATGGTCAGATAAAAGGCTTTATTGGCTTGCATTAAAGATGATTCCCAATTTGGGAAACATTACCTATAAGCATCTTCTTAATAAATTTAATGATCCCACAGAAGTATTTACGGCCAAGCTAAATGATCTAATTGAGGTAGAAGGAATAAGAACTGAAACGGCAAAAAGAATTGTTAGCAGAGCCTGGGAGGGAGACCCGGAAAAGGAACTAATGGGGCTTAAAAAGAGCGGCGCAAGGCTGATAACTATTTTCGACCCCTTTTATCCAGAAGATCTCAAAGAAATCCACGACCCACCTCCCCTTCTGTATATAAAAGGTAACGACATCCCTCAAAACAGGACAATGGTTTCTGTTGTAGGATCAAGAAATCCAAGCCATTATGGTCTGAAAGTTACTGAAGAAATATGCCAGGGCCTGGCCAGAAGGAAAATAGTTGTTGTTAGTGGTATGGCAAGAGGGATAGATTCAGCAGCCCATTGGGGTAGTTTAAGAGAGAAAGGGTTTACTATTGCTGTTTTAGGTTCAGGCATAGATATTATATATCCGGAATCAAACCTTAAACTCTTTAACCATATAGTTGAGAAAGGCTCTGTTGTCACAGAGTTCCCTTTAGGAACCCCGCCAGAGGCAAAAAATTTTCCCATTAGAAACAGGATAATCAGCGGCCTATCAAAGGGGGTTGTAGTTATTGAGGCCTCAAAAAGAAGTGGATCTCTGATTACAGCATCCCTTGCGTTGGAACAGGGAAGAGAGGTTTTTGCCGTACCTGGAAGTATAGAGTCCTTTAAAAGTACGGGCACTCATTTCCTTATCAAGCAAGGTGCCAAACTTGTTGAAAATGCTGATGATATATTGCAAGAGCTTGGATTGAATTATCCCTATTTCAAAGAAAGGGGTAATAACAAAAAATTAGCCTTAACACCCATGGAAGAAGATGAGAAAATGATCTATGACATCCTGGGTAATTATCCTATTCATATAGATCAGATAGCTAAGGATAGTAAAATGGATCCTGCAAGTGTAGCTGGACTTTTAACAGGGCTTGAATTAAAGGGAGTAATAAAGCAGTTACCAGGAAAGATGTTTGTAGTCTCTTAAAACTGGAAACTTGATGAGCATAAGTAGTCTCAAGTATAGATTTTCAAGTTTGACGGCTTCGTAAAAAGTCCCTATTAATGTCATTGCGAGCGTAGCGAAGCAATCTCATTGTTGATAACAACTTGAAATCAGGAGATTGCTTCGTCGCTTTGCTCCTCGCAATGACCTGTGAAAAGACTTTTTACGAGACCATCAAGTATAAGTAACAAATAAAGATGGCCAAGAAAAAAACAATAAGACGTCGCAGAGGATACAAAGCAATACCTGATACAACAGGCAAACAATTGGTGATAGTCGAATCGCCGGCTAAGGCACGGACCATCAATAAATACCTGGGTTCGAACTATGTAGTATCCGCCTCGGTGGGTCATGTGCGCGACCTGCCGGACAAAAACCCCAAAGGATCCAAGGACCCTGTGCCAGGGGTAAATATAGAACACAATTTCAAACCCACCTACCAGATCATCAAAGGGAAGACATCGACGATCACAGAATTGAAACGAGCAGCCAAAAATGCATCGGGTATCTGGCTGGCAACAGACCTCGACCGCGAAGGGGAAGCGATCGCATGGCATCTAAAAGAGTCTCTCAAAGTCAAGCTTGAAAATGCCAACCGAGTGGTATTCAACGCCATTACCAAGAGTGAAATCGAAAAAGCATTCCTTCATCCGCGTGTGATTGATATGGATAAGGTCAATGCACAGCAGGCGCGACGTATTCTAGACCGGATCGTTGGGTACCAGGTTTCGCCACTATTATGGAAAAAAGTTTCTGGCGGATTGAGCGCAGGTCGCGTGCAATCAGTGGCAGTCCGATTAGTTGTTGAGCGCGAACGCGAGATCGAAGCGTTTGTACCGGATGAGTACTGGAAAGTGATGGGCTATTTTACCACTGATTTGGACAGCGCCACAGCCCTTGGCGAACAATGGCGGAATTGGCTGACCCAAATTCCCGAAAAACGAAAAGGCAGAAAGTTTAACGGCCGGAAAGTGCGTGAAAAAAATGCTTGGCTGGCCGAGCACAACAGTCTTGCTGCGGAATTGATTGAAATCAACAACCGGAAGTTCGAGCCGAAAGACGTTGAATCAGTCTTAGCTGCATTGAAACGCACAGGTTTTCACCTTGATGAACGAACCGAAACACAAAACCCCAAAGCCAAGTCTCCTGCGCAGCTAATAATCCGCTTACACGGACATTTGACTAATGGACCAGTGTGGCAGGTGAAGTCAATTCAAACTAAACGGATCAAAAACCGCCCGTACGCACCATTCATCACCAGCACACTTCAGCAAACAGCTGCTAACCAACTTGGCTTTCCCGCCCAATTCACCATGCGTACAAGCCAGGAACTGTACGAAGGCGTGTCGGTTGATGGAATGGGCTCCGTTGGTCTGATCACATACATGCGGACCGACTCAACGCATCTTTCAAGTGAAGCGATCAACATGGCCAGGAAGTACATCGATTCTAATTTCGGCAATGAGTATCTTCCAGCGAAGGCAAACTTCTTTTCCTCGCCCAATAAAGCGGCTCAAGAAGCTCACGAAGCGATCCGCCCCACTGATGTAAGGCTAACACCCGATCGCCTTCGCTCATCGTTGAATGACCAGCAATACAAACTATACAAAATCATTTGGGAACGATTTGTGGCCTGCCAGATGACTGAGGCCCAATGGGACTCTACGGCCATCTTGATCTCAGGTGTTGATGATAGTGGAGAATTAATCTTCCGTGCAACCGGCCGGGTGCTGGCCTTCGACGGGTATTACAAAGTGGTCGGCGTGCCCCGAATATCCGACGAAGTGATGCTGCCTTGTATAGCCGAAGAACAACTGCTTGCAGCGATTCAGATCGACCCGACGCAAAATTTTACCTCACCGCCCCCCCGATACACTGAGGCATCACTAGTCAAAAAGCTTGAAGCCGAGGGTATCGGAAGACCGAGCACATATGCCCAGATCATTCAGGTCATTCAGAGTCGCAAATACGTTGAAAAAATCCAGAACCTATTCCACGCAACCGATCTTGGCAAGGTTGTCACCAACAAACTGATAGAGGCATTCCCGGAGATCCTGGAAGTCGGATACACACGCGACATGGAGCAGAAACTCGACGATATTGAAGAAAAACACGCTGATTGGGTGCAGATGCTTAAAGATTTCTATGGACCATTCAAACAGCGTCTCGACTCCGCATACAAAGAAATGGGGCACGCCAAGGCTGAAACTCAACCCGCCCCACACACCTGTCCACAATGTGGCAGTGACACCGTCTATCGTTTCGGCCGCAAAGGCCGATTCCTGAGTTGTTCTAATTACCCCTTATGCAAATTTGCAGCCCCAATAGATCGCAGTGGGAATCCCGTTTCACCAGAACAGACAGATGTAGCATGCCCCAATTGCGGCGCGTCTATGCTATTGCGCAAAGGGCGTTTCGGACCATTCCTTAGCTGCACCAAATACCCTGACTGCAGCGGCATTGTGAACCTGGACAAGAAAGGCTTCGTCAGCCCACCAAAGATTCCGCCATTGCTCACAGACCTGCCGTGCCCAAAGTGTCAAGCTCCATTGAACCTTAGGCGTGGTGCGCGAGGACTGTGGCTAAGCTGCTCGACATTTCCAAAGTGTTCCGGAAGGCTGGGCTGGGCCTCGCTCAAAGATGATGTGAAGAGTAAGTGGATGAAGGCAATTGAAGATCACGAAAAAACCTACCCGCAGCCAGTCATTCGCAAACTCGACGGAAATCCTGTTGGCGATGCCTACAAGCCACAGGCCTTAAACGTAGAGGAAGACAAAGCCGGGGAAGAATCAGAATACAATTGACTACTAATATTACCTCAGACGCCGCTGTGACCAAAACCACCCTCTCCCCTTTTCGTGGGATCAAGCTCATCCACCTCTTCTACTATTGCCCTAAAAACCTTGTTAATAACAATCTGGGCAATCCTGTCACCTCTCCTGATCGTTAATGGCTCCCTTCCCCAGTTAATAGCTATCACACCTATCTCACCCCTGTAATCGGCATCTATTGTGCCAGGTGCATTAACAAATCCGAGACCATATCTCAAGGCCAATCCACTCCTGGGCCTGATCTGTGCCTCGTAACCGTTCGGAAGGGAAATGGATAAACCAGTTGGAATAAGCCTTATGTCACCTGGTTGAAGTGTGAGGTCTTTATCAATAGCGGCCCGTAGATCAAGGCCAGAGGAACCATCTGATTGGTAAGAGGGCAATGGAAGATCTGTATTATTATTCAACCTTTTAACTTTTAAAATAATTTTATCCATTCAAAGTGATTAAAACTTTAGTGAATCTACAGCTATCGCATCTCTATCCACAGGGCCTAAAGCTG
>CAYTDY010000044.1:0-12085 GCA_964436665.1 uncultured Desulfobacteraceae bacterium | reverse complement strand
TAAGGTTTATTAAGGAAAATGTACCCATTTAGTAGTTTATCGAGTTTATTTCAAAAAGGTTTTAAGGAGGTATTTACCTTAGGCACCTCACAGGGTTAAAACCTTAGAAACTCAACCAACACAAGGAATAGGAGATGATAGATGGGAGTAGCCAGATACATAAAAGAGGAAAAAGATAGGATTAAGGATGTTATCCTTCAATCTGGAATCCATATAAAGCCTCTTTATACAGAGGATGATCTTAAGGAAATTGGATTTGAATACAAAAAGGATCTTGGCAATTCCGGAGAATATCCCTTTACAAGGGGAATCCATAAATTGGGCTTCAGGAGTCGGGAATGGACAACAAGACAATACACGGGTTTTGGTACACCAGAGGAGACAAATAAAAGATTTAAACTCATGATCAGCCAGGGTCAAACAGGACTGAATGTAGCATTTGACCTTCCCACACAGATGGGTTATGACTCAGATGATCCCATGTCAGAGGGAGAGGTAGGCCGAGTAGGAATGGCAGTGGATTCCCTTAGGGATTTTGAGATTGCCTTTAAAGACATTGCCCTGGAAAGGATTGGTACCGGCCTAACTATAAATGCTGTTGCCTCAATCATGCTTGCCATGTATCAGGCAGTAGCAGAACAATATGGATTTTCTAAACAACAGATTAGCGCTACCCCGCAGAACGATATATTAAAAGAGATAGTCGGCAGGGGTGCATGGATTTTTCCGGTAGAGCCCGCTGTTCGCCTGATTGGTGATGTTATTGAATACTCTATAAAGGAGATGCCGAGGGCAAATCCAGTGAGTGTTTGCGGCTACCATATCAGGGAGGCAGGGGCCACCCCTGTTCAGGAGATTGCCTATGCTATACAGATTGCAAATGCATATATAGATAATGTCTTAGAGAGGGGATATAATATTGATGAGTTTGTCGCCAGATTCTCATTTAACTTAGATGTATTCGGAAATCTCTGGGAACAAGTAGCAAAATTCAGGGCAGCAAGAAAGCTATGGGCAAAGAATATCAAAGAGAAATATGGGGCAACAAACGACAAATCAATGTTTTTAAGGGGTTTATTTGGAGGCGGAGGGGGAGGGCTGACAAAGGAACAGCCCGAAAACAACATTGTCAGAAGCGCTTATTATGCTCTGGCTGCAGCCTTAAGCGGTGCTCAAACCATTGCTCTATGCTCTTATGATGAGGCCTACACTATTCCTACCCCTCATTCTGCTCTTATCTCCCTGAGAACGCTGCAACTCTTAATGGATGAGGTTGGCCTAAGGGACACGGTTGATCCCTTAGCAGGCTCCTATTTCATTGAGACCCTTACAAAACAGATGGAGGAAAATATTGTTGAGGAGATAGCCAAGATTGATAATATGGGGGGAATGGTCAAGGCCATCTCCTCTGGCTATATCCAGAAAGAAGTGTCGAGGCAGGCCTATGAATTTGAAAAAGGTGTTCAGAAAGGGGAACTGATAAAGATAGGTGTTAACAAATATGCTGGAGGGGAGGAGGGAAAGGTAGAACTTCATGAATATACCGATGAATCAGCAATAGAACAGGTAAAAAGCCTTAAAGAGTTGAGAAGGACAAGGAACAACAAGGAGGTCACCCGATCACTTAAGGCATTAGAGAGGGCAGCCAGAGAAAAGGTAAATGTTATGCCATACCTTGTGGACTGCTGTATGGCATATGCCACAGTTGGTGAGATGACCGGTATCTTTAGAGATATCTTTGGAGAATTTGTGGAGCCTTCAATATTTTAGAATGAGACGAAAGGAGGTGAAAGTGTAGAGAATAAAAGGAGGTATTTAATCTATCCTTAACCAATATAAGGAGGTATAGAGATGAAAAAGAATAATTTTTTGAGGTTGTTTGGACTGGTATTAGTGACATTATTTATTGGTAGCCTGCTGCCTGTATCTTCAATGGCTGGACCTATAAAACTCAATTATGCAAACTTTCCACCAGCCCCTACATTCCCGTGCGTTCAAATGGAGAGGTGGAAAAAAGAGGTGGAAAAGCGCACCGGCGGAAAGGTTGCTATCAAAACCTTTCCCGGGGGAACCTTACTCGGCGCAAAAAATATGATGGATGGGGTTATTGCAGGACAGGCGGATATTGGTTGTCTGTGCATGGCCTATCAGCCAGGTAGGTTTATAGTAACGAACGCTATTGCTTTACCCATTGGCTTCCCGAATGCAACAGTGGCCAGCCTGACTCTATGGGATATTTATAAAAAATATAATCCAAAGGAATTTGCAAAGGTTAAGGTCCTTACCATGTTTACCTGTGCGCCAGCAAACATCTATGCCAAAAAACCAGTAAGAAACTTAGAAGATCTTAAAGGCTTGGAACTGAGGGCCTCTGGAGGGACTGCCCAGGTTTTGAAGGCATTAGGTGCAACACCTGTCGGGATGCCTCAGTCACAGTGTCCCGAAGCCCTTCAAAAGGGAATTGTGCAGGGTGCAGCATCCTCCCTTGAGACCCTTATGGATTTCAAATATGCAGAAACTTGTAAGTATGTGACAATATTTAATGGACCGGTTTATCCCTTTGCTGTTGTCATGAACATGGACAAATGGAACTCCTTACCAAAGGATGTGCAAGAGGTTATGGATGCCATGGGAGTAGAGCAGGCCTGGTGGACAGGAAACTATATGGACAAGCACGTAAATGAATCCATTGAATGGTCTAAGAAGAATTGCAATATCGAGATTATTAAATTAAGCAAAAAAGAGCTAGCCGTGTGGAATAAATCGCTCAAACCACTACCCGATAAATGGATTGCAAATGCTAATGCTAAGGGATTGCCAGCGAGAGCTATTTTACGAGATATAAAGGTATCAAAAGAGTATCATACTCGATTCTAATTTATAGATTGGTTGAATGGTCAAATGGTTGAGTGGTTGAGTGGTGTTCCTACTCAACTACTCAACAAATACAACTATAGTGAACGACAAAAGAAAGTAGTCATTGCGAGGAACGATAGTGACGAAGCAATCCCATGAGATTGCTTCGCTGTGCTCGCAATGACAGGCTAGTGAATGTCAACTTATTTACGTCGTTCAATATAATTGAGTGAAAGGTGGATATGCAACTTCTGGATAAAATAAGCCGTGTTTTGAACGAGATACTTGTCTGGATAGCTGGCGTCTTCCTGGTGACAATGATCCTTTTGACCTGCGCAAACATATTCCTGCGCCTCGTCTGGACGCCAGTTAGAGGCACTTTTGAGCTCATGGGTTTTTTCGGTGCCATTGTTACTGCCTTTGCTCTTGGTTATACACAGGCCAAGAGAGGCCATATAGGAATTGATATAGTGGTGAATCAATTCTCAGAAAAGACACAGAGAATCCTAAATGGTATCAATTATTTCATTTGCATGATCTTCTTTTCTATTACGGGTTGGCAAATAGCTAAATGGGCCACAACCCTTTGGCAAACAGGGGAGATCACAGAAACACTGAGTATCATCTTTTACCCGTTCACCTATGGAGTTGCCCTTGGTTGTTTCATTCTTGCCCTGGTCTTGTTTGTTGACTTCTTGAAAGAGCTCATTGAACAAAAGGAGCCTGCATAGATGAACTTGGTGCTTGTTGGAATAATTGGAATCTTTATCCTTCTCCTTGTTTTATTCTTTTTGGGAATGCCTGTTGGCTTTGCTATGGCCGTTGTGGGATTCTGCGGGTTTTGTTATGTGATCTCCTTCAAAGCAGGCCTCAGCATGGTAGGTGGTGACCTGTGGTTTACATTCTCCAAATATGGTCTCACTGTAATCCCCCTTTTCGTCTTTATGGGCTACCTTGCATTCAATGCGGGGATAGCTGAAAGGCTATACAACGCTGCCTACAAGTGGGTGGGTCATTGGCCGGGGGGTCTGGCTATCGCAACAATAGGCGCTGATGAGCTCTTTGCCGCTATCTGTGGCTCCAATACTGCTACAGCAGCTACAATGGGTGCGGTAGCCTTGCCACAGATGAAAAAATATAATTATGACACAAGATTAAGCAGCGGCACTGTTGTCACCGGTGGCACCTTAGGTACGGTTATGCCTCCCAGTGTGGTCATTATTGTTATTGGTTTACAAACAGAACAATCCATAGCCAAACTTTTCCTTGGCGGTATTTTACCTGCCATCATTTTGGGAATTCTGTTTGTACTCACCATCCTTATTATTTGCCGGTTCAGGCCGGAGTTTGGTCCACGGGGGCCAAAGACAAGTTTCAAGGAGAAGATAAAATCCCTCCCCGGGGTAATTGAAGCGGTAGCTATATTTATATTGGTAATTGGAGGTTTGTTTGTTGGTTTATTCACCCCTACAGAGGCTGGCGCTGTCGGTGTCTTTTGCACATTTGTCGTTGCCATGGCAATGCGCAGGCTGACCTGGAACGGCCTCATCAATTCTATCAAGGAAACACTGAAGATATCATGTATGGTCTTTGTTCTTGTCACGGGAGCTATAATTTTTGGTCGCTTTCTGGCGGTAACAAGAATTACGTTTATAGTGGCAGATTTTGCTGCTGGCCTTCCTGTGTCGCCCTATGTCATCCTGACATTCGTGTTGCTAATCTATCTAATAGGTGGATGTGTTATGGATGCCCTTGGGTTTCTGGTGCTTACTATCCCTATCTTTTTTCCACTGGGAATTGCTCTTGGTTTCGATCCAGTATGGTACTCTATAATTTTAACTATGGTGACAACACTGGGAGCAATTACTCCGCCGGTGGGCGTCAATATATACGTAGTTAAGGCATTGGCCCCAGAAATAGAAATTGGCACAATTTTTAAAAGCGTAAGCTTTTTTTTAATGGCATGCATTGTCTCTATAATTATTATAATAATTTTTCCTCAAATTGTTTTAGTTATACCAGAAATGCTACATTAGGCATAAGAGTTACTGAGAAAGGAAAGGTGAAAACATGGCAAAAAGCTTCATGCCCGCTATTAAAAAAAAAGAGGAGTTAAAAGATCTCCAGCTTGAAGGTCTCAAATGGACAGTAAACCATGCCTATCAAGGCTCTGATTTCTATAGAATAAGATTTGATGAAGCTGGAGTAAAACCTGCTGACATACGTTCCTTGGATGATATTAAAAGACTGCCTTTTACCTCAGCCAAGGATCTGCAGGATGGCTACCCCTTTCCATTGAGGGCGGTCCCCTTTAAAGATATTGTTCGTATTCATGCCTCATCTGGCACAACTGGCAAAAGAAAGGTGCTTTGCTATACGCAGAAAGATATTGATGACTGGGGGGATTTCTTTGCCAGATGTTATGAGATGGCAGGTTTAAGTGAGGAAGACCGGGTGCAGATTGCAGTTGGATACGGGGTATGGACGGCTGGTGTTGGCTTTCAACTGGGTTGCGAGCGATTTGGTGCAATGGCCATTCCTGCCGGGCCAGGTAATATCGATATGCAGTGTATGTTTCTTATCGATCTTCAAACTACTGTCCTTTGCTGTACCGCTTCTATGGGTCTTCTTATGGCAGAGGAAGTAGAAAAGAGAAATATAAGGGATAAAATAAATCTAAAGAAGGTTATCTTTGGCTCTGAACGCTCAAGTGAGGCTATGCGAAAAAAGATCAAAGAACTTCTTGGTGTAGAACATATATTTGATATCCCAGGCATGACAGAGTTATACGGGCCAGGCACAGGGCTTGACTGTGTCTATCATGAAGGGATTCATTACTGGGCAGACTATTACATCCTTGAGATACTCGATCAGGATACCCTTGAGGGGGTTAAAGATGGAGAAATTGGAGAAATGGTAATAACAACACTCAGGAAGGAGGGTGCCCCGCTAATCAGGTATAGGACAAGGGATCTCACAAGGATAATTCCAAAAAGATGTTCCTGTGGATCAATCCTTCCAATGCACGATTCCCTTTTAGGCAGGTCCGATGATATGTTCATAATCAGGGGGGTTAATATCTATCCAGGCCAAATAGATTCTGTCCTGTCAGAAATCCAAGGAGCAGGAAGTGAATATCAGATAATCTTAGACAGAAAAGAAGATGGCAAGGATTATATGTCTGTAAAGATTGAAAGATCTCAGGGAGAAGACCAATTGAGTGATAGGGAGTTGAAAGGTAAAATAGAGGTTGAGATCAAAAAACAGATCCTTGTTAGTGGTGCTGTTACAATCGTTGATTACGGCGATCTACCAAGATCTGAGAGAAAAAGCAAAAGGGTGTTTGATAATCGAGATAAGGGCTAGAAATCCGAATCTCAAAATTAGAAATTCGAAACAATTTTCAAATTTTCAAAATTCAAATGACAGAATGAAATTGTTTTGAGCATTTGGAAATTCGTATTTTATATTTGTTTCGGCCCGACCTGGCGCGAAGTGACATGAACATAATTCTGTCTCAGTAGAATTATGGTTTCAGTGGCGATAGACTCAGTTCTTTTAAGCCAGGTCTGGGCCAGGGATTTCGATATTCGAATTTCGAAATTCCAGGCGTAGCTGGGTGAGGGGGCTTTATGAAAAAATTTGACTACTTTCAGCCTGAAACCCTTAAAGATTCATACTCCCTGATGGAAAAGAGCAAGGGCCAGGCCAAATACATTGCCGGGGGTACGGATCTCATTGTAAACATAAAAAATAGGGTAATCCAGCCTGATGCACTGATCTCATTGAAAAGAATCAAGGAACTGACCGGTATCAGCCAGAACAAGGACGTAGTGCTGGGCAGTATGTCCCTGCTGAGGGATATAGAAAGAGATTCTCATATTGGCCAAGATTATCCAGCCCTGGCACAGGCAGTAAATTCCCTTTCAACCCCTCAGGTCAGGAATGTAGCTACTGTTGGAGGCAACATCTGCAACGCAGCTCCATCTGCCGATTGCGCACCTCCTCTTCTGGTAATGGAGGCAAGCTTAACGCTGGAAGGCCCTGGGGGTCAGAGGGAGGTGGCAATAGAGGATTTTTTCATGGGCCCTGGTAAGACATGCATGGATACAACCGAGATTCTTACCAGGATCAGGATCCCTCCTACAAGAGAAAATACCGGAATGGCATTTCTAAAGATAGGCAGAGTTTCAACGGATATCGCTGTTGTAAATGCTGCTGCCTGTCTTACCATGGATAAAAAGGTGTGTAAGAAGTGCCGCCTTGCAGTAGGGGCAGTTGCTCCTGTACCATTACGACTTAGGTCAGTTGAAAAAATGATGGAGGGCCAGGAGATATCTCCCGAGCTTTTGCAGGGGGCAGGAAAGATGGCAGAAGAAGAGGTAAAACCCATTACAGATGTTCGCTCAACTTCAGGATACAGGAGAATTATGTCAGGTGTACTTGTAAAGAGGGCTATTGAGGAGGCCATGAAAGGGATGGAGGAAAACAAATGAAAAAGGTCATTAACTTTACCCTTAACGGCCGCGAGGTCTCTGCAGAGGTAGAATCCCATAAGATGTTACTGCAGGTTCTAAGGGATAACTTCCAATTGACAGGAGCCAAGGATGGGTGCGGTCAGGGCGAGTGTGGTGCATGTACGGTACTCGTAGACAATATTAGCCTAAACTCATGCCTCTATCCGGCCTTTGAAGTGGAAGGAAAATCAGTGACTACGATTGAGGGACTATTGGAAGAAGGTAATAAGCTTCACCCTATCCAGGAGGCTTTTATTGATAATGGCGGTATTCAGTGCGGTTTTTGTACACCAGGGATGATTATGTCTGCAAAAGCCCTTTTGGATGAAAACCCTGACCCCGCCGATGAGGAGATAAAGAAAGGCATATCTGGGAATCTATGCCGTTGTACAGGCTACATCCAGATCATTGATTCCATAAGAAAGGCTGCCAAATCGCTTAAATAGCAGCCTTTTGAACCTGCTAAGCTCATTTTAGGAGGATCCGATGGCAGAATATAGCTATATTGGGACTGAAGTTCCCAGGCCAGATGCACCTGATAAAGCGGCTGGCAAGGCCCTTTACATTCATGATCTTGTAAGGCCAGGGATGCTCTACGGAAAGATAAAGTTCAGCGAGTATGCCCATGCAAGGATAAAGCATATAGATACATCTAAGGCAGAGAAGCTGCCCGGAGTTCATGCGGTTATTACAGGACACGACACCCCGGAGATCCGTATCGGGTTCATAAGAGATAATTTTGCATTGAAAAAGGACAAAGTCAGGCAATTTCGCGATGAGGTGGCTGCCGTTGCCGCTATAGACCCTGATATCGCTGAAGAAGCAGTCGATCTTATAAAGGTGGAATACGAGGAACTCCCTGCTGTATTTACACCTGAAGATGCCTTAAAAGAGGGTGCCCCTCTTGTTCATGAAGTGGATGCGAGAGGCCGGCCCAAATCGGACAACGTGGTACCGGTTCCGTGGAAATTCGTAGCCGGCGATGTGGAAAAGGCCAAGCAGGTGGCAGCCTTTATTGCAGAAGACCATTTCCAGACCCCTCTAATACAACAGTCATGCCTGGGAACAGCAGGCAGCATTGCAGAATTCGATCTTAACAACAATCTACTTATCCATGCAAAGACCCAGATCCCGTTTCTGGCGCAGAACGATTTTAACCGGGCCCTTTCTGCCATGGGACTGAAAGGCAAGAACACCAGGGTTATCGTCCCGGCCATTGGGGGCTCTTTTGGTACAGGTCTTGACACCCACAGCTATGAATACATCTCCATCTTGCTGGCTTATAAGACCGGCAGACCGGTCAAGATCGTCTTTAACCGTGAGGAGGAATTTACAGCCCTATCACCGCGGCAGCCCACCAAAAGTCACATTATCCAGGGATGCGACAAGGATGGAAAATTAACCTTTCGAGAGATTAGAATGATCCTGGACAACGGTGCCTATACATCCTGGGGTGCAACTACACCCAGCGTTATGATGTTGCCGATCTCCTCCCTTTACAGAGTTCCCAATGTTTTTTATGAGACCAAGATCGTATATACTAACAACACCTACTGCCAGGCTATGAGGGGATACGGAAACCCGCAAGGTACCTGGCCCATTGAGAATAACATGGACCAGCTTTCAGAGGCTGCAGGCATTGATCCTTTTGAGTTCAGGATGATAAACAGTAACATCCCTAATGAAACCTCACCCATGGGACTCAAGATCTCCACGTGCGGTCTAAAGGACTGCTTGAAAACAGTGGCTGGAAAACTCGACTGGAAAGAGAAGCGTGGAAAACAGAAGGACAAAACCAGGGGTGTTGGTATGGCTTCTTTGCTCCATGTGGGCGGCGCTGCGAGGGTCTACCGCTCAGATGGAACAGGCATTATCATGAAACTGGATGATTTCGGCAATGTCTCGGTCATCACCGGTGGCGTTGAGATGGGACAGGGATTTGATGCGTCCCTTACTTTGGCGGCAGCAGAGGCCCTTGGAGTAACACCAGATAAGATTACGATTATCTCAGGAGATACGGCCACCTGTCCATGGGATGTAGGCACCCATGCCAGCCGTGGCGCCTTCACTGCATGCAATGCAGCGATTATGGCTGCAGATAGGGCAAGAGAAAAGATTTTTCATCTGGCCTCTGAACATTTTATGCGGCGCGTGCAATCTAAACTAAAGAAGCTGAAGAAAAAGGATCCAGATTTCGAGATTCCCGAGCTTGACTATGAGAGGATGTTTGATCCGTCCGAGTTTGACATGAAAAAAAACTACATTTTCCTGAAGGAAGACCCAGATAATCCTTTACTTCGTGTTACCCTCGAGGAGATCCTGAGAGCCGCCCACTATAAAGAGCACGGAATGATGATTGCGACAGAGGCCTTTTATGATCCCCCCAACGAGAATATCGATCCAAGAACAGGTAGAGGGAATGTATCTGCAACCTATAGTTTCGGAACCCAGGGCGCAGAAGTGGAAGTAGATATGGACACAGGAAAGGTAAAGGTCTTACAGTTTGTTGCAGCCCATGATGTTGGGAAAGTGATTAACAAGCAGACGATCATGGGCCAGATTTACGGTGGGGTTGTCATGGGTATTGGATATGCCCTCTCTGAGGAATACAAGACCGAAGAGGGAAAGAATTTAAATCCCAATTTTCTGGACTACAAGATACTTTCAGCCCCTGATGTGGATTTTCCAATCCACGTTGAGTGTATCGAAACCAATGATAAAGAAGGGCCTTTTGGCGCCAAAGGGGTGGGCGAACCTGGCCTTGTACCCACGGCACCTGCCATTGCCAACGCTGTTTATGATGCCATAGGCATCAGGATAAAGGATCTTCCCATCACACCAGAGAAGATCCTCGCGGCATTAAAGGAAAGAAAGGAATAAAATACCTCTTAGCGACCCTGAAGACAGAACTTCCCAGTCCTTATTTCAACTTTTACTTCGAACAATGAGGCATGCGCCAAACCCCATGCGCTTGGCTCTTTGCCTTCCGCTCATTGACTACCAACTCTCAAAAGTCGTTTCGTATTTTCTTGACCAATTACCTGATTTTAGGCTAAGTTATATTAGTTTTTAGCTAAACAGATTTAGTCTTTGCCATATCCCTTGAGTCATCGTTTTTTAGTCCATTTTTCTTAGTGGAACAAAATTCTTGTCGAATGCACCTGGTGTCTGGAGGTGTTAAAAATGCTCGATGAAGTGTCTTTACTGAAAACCTTTGAGAAAATGCAAATGCAAATGACTCAACCGGATTATTTCAGGAACATGCGGGTCTTCGAAGCCCTTTACCAAGAAGCAAAGCAACTCGGTGTGTTACCATTAAAGGATCCTCTGGAGGGTATAGATGTGGATATCCGTATAGCTATGGTGTTAAATGTTCGAACAATTACTTAAGAAGATCGCTAGGGCATTTGATAAGGGTAGCATTCCTTACATGATCATTGGGGGACAGGCTGTCCTTCTCTACGGTGAGCCCAGGCTGACCCGTGATATTGATATTACCCTTGGGGTCACGTTGGAAAAACTCGACGTTGTTCTGGACATTGCTAAAAGTATTGGCTTGAATCCATTAGTGGACCCGGAAACCTTCACCCGTAAGACCATGGTGCTCCCCTGCCAGGACCCAAAGACGGATATCCGTATAGACTTCATTTTTTCATTCTCACCTTATGAACAGCAGGCGCTGGAACGAGTGAAAATAGTCGAGATGGGAAGTGTCCACATAAAATTTGCATCTCTGGAGGATTTGATCATTCACAAGGTTATCGCCGGACGACCCCGGGATCTGGAAGACATCAAAAGTGTTCTCATCAAAAACCCAGAACCAGATCTCAGCTATATACGCCATTGGCTTAATGAGTTTACAACAGCCCTAAAGGAACCATTTGTTAAGCGATTCAATGAGGTTGTTAAAGAAATCCAGTAAGGTACCGCTATAACATTTCTCTTTCCATCTTTCCTCGAGCCTTCAGAACCAAATTGGCAAAACATCTTAACCAATTAACTGATTTTAAGCTAAATTTCATTAGTTTTTACCTGAATAGGTTTAATCTTTCTAAAAGGGTTTACCCCGCTTGCCCTGTGAAATTCCTGCCCGCTCGTGCCTTGCAATGGCAGGCGGGTGGAGCAGATTTTACTGGGGTGGAATTATTGTACTATTCCACTGGGGCGAGTCTATTCCATTAATGCAAAAGATTTTTCACTGGGGAGCCATGAAGGTAATACTAAAAACCCCGTTTCTCAAAATGAGATCGGGGTTTTTTATTTCCATGCTTGCCATGTGAAGCGTTAGGCCTGATTCATCGGAGAGCTATGAATACATTTCACTTTTTGCCTTTAACCCTTTGGCAATAAATGGGCGCTTTCACTATATAGCTATTTGCCTTTGAATTGTTAAAGGACATTAATGAAGAACGAGACAAAATGAGGTAAAGTCAAAAAGCAGGACAAAGAAAAAAATGAATAATCTACATTTAAGGATTGACAAATGGGTAAAGATTTCTTATATCATTGCCGATATAAATAAAAATAATATAAGAAAATCATATTATGGGAGGAAGCAATGAAACCTAAAGATAGCAAGGAAGAGGTCCTGGATAAAAGGATTGTAGCTGCAAGAGAGGCAGCGGGCTTTTCCATTACTGAAGCAGCTCAGAAATTAGGATTCAAAAACTACCAGACTCTCTCTGCCATTGAAAAAGGTGCGAGGAAGATAA
>CAYTDY010000043.1:0-12091 GCA_964436665.1 uncultured Desulfobacteraceae bacterium | reverse complement strand
CCTCAAATTGCTGGAGTTCTAGGATTTATATTTCTGCTAATGCTGATGGCAATGGGCATGCCAATTGCGTTTGCGTTCATTGTGATAGGTTTTCTAGGGATTGTTTACCTTTCTGGAATTAATGTTGCTGTTTCTGCCATTGCCCGCATTCCCTTTTTTTGGAGCTCCAATCATATCTTTACTTGTATACCTCTCTTTGTCCTCATGGGTTTTGTCTTTTCACGATCCGGGATAGCCCGCGATCTTTATAAAGCCGCATATAGCTGGTTGGGGCGTCTATCCGGAGGGCTAGCCTTAGCGAGTGTGGTGGGCTGCGGGCTTTTCGCTGCTGTGACTGGCTCAAGCACAGCTGGAGCTGCAACGATGAGTACGATAGTCTATCCCGAGATGCGGCGATACGAGTACGATAAGAAGCTTGCCATAGGTACTATTAGCGCTGGAGGCACCCTCGGTATCATGATACCCCCAAGCATTGGGTTCATTATTTACGCTCTTCTTTCGGAAGAATCTATTGGCGAGCTTTTCATCGCCGGCATTATTCCGGGAATCTTGGAAGTCGTGTTCTATTGTGCTACTATCATTGCACTGGTTAAGATCAAACCTCAACTAGCCCCTTTATCCCCAGCTGCCATTTCATGGAAAGAAAAATTCCTATCATTAAAGCTCATATGGCCTGCTCTGTTTCTTTTCTTGGTGGTCATGGGTGGGATTTATTTAGGATGGTTTACTCCTGTCGAAGCTGGAGGGATTGGCGCCGCCAGTGCGATTGTATTGAGTTTCTATATGAGACGCCTCACCTTACAGGGTCTTGCACTGAGTTTAATGGATACCGCTAGGATAACCGTTATGATTTTCCTCCTTATCATGGGGGCCATGGTATTCAATGTTTTCTTGGCGCTCTCCAATCTACCCCAGACCCTGAGTGTGACACTTGGTGCCGTCGGTTCTCCAGCTTTGCAACTGGCACTTATCTTACTGATCTATTTCCCCTTGGGTGCCTTCATGGATGCCACTGCTATGTTCGTGTTGACTGTGCCTCTTTATTTGCCAATGCTTGTAAACAATGGCATTAACCTTGTTTGGTTCGGAATTCTAGCAGTACGATGTGCGGAAATCGGGCTCATAACCCCTCCCGTGGGCATGAATGTATATGTGGCCCAAGGAGTAATTAAAGAAATATCCGTAGAGAACGCCTTCAAGGGAATAATCCCATTCCTGATTGCAGATGTTTTCATTCTATTGATGTTGGCTTTGTTTCCCCAACTTAGTCTGTTGCTCCCGAGTCTTATGCGGAGATAGGGTTTTAACAGTGAGGCAGGCCAGAGAAATCTCCGCAACTCGTTCCAATGTTGAATGATAGCTCCAAGCTAATGCCATAACGCTTTCACATATGTGGGTCAGCTTGATTTTAGAAAATCCTTACCAAGCTAGTTTGGACGGAAGGAAAGTGGTAAGGAAGAAAGGAGGCCTCCTTGGAAAAGGTGATCATCACAGTGGCTGTAATTGGCGGAATCTCTCAAAGATCGCAAAACCCCCATATCCCAATTACTCCAAAGGAAATCGCTGAAAGCGCGATTGACAGTGCACGCGAGGGTGCGGCAATCTGTCACATTCACGTGCGCAACCCTCAAACCCAGCAACCATCCATGGACTTTGAACTCTACCGCGAGGTCGTTGAGAGGATTCGCGAGAAATCCGACATTCTGCTTAACCTTACCACTGGAACAGGCGCCCGATTGTCTTATGACAAAGGATGGGATACCTCAAAGCTGAAGAGTCCAGACGAACGGGTAAACCACGTCTTGAAGCTTCGACCAGAGATCTGCTCATTGGATGTAGGGAGCATAAATTTTGGTCAGTTTGTATTTGTTAACTTGATTTCCCACGTCGGGCAAATGGCCCAGTTGATTCGCGAAGCGGGGGTCAAGCCCGAGCTAGAGGTTTTTGATATGGGGCATATACGAATCGCAAAACATTTAATGTCTAAAGGCCTGATCGCCTATCCCCCGCTCTTTCAAATCTGTTTGGGGGTTCCCTGGGGAATTGAGGCCACTGTTGAAAACCTCGTACGCATGCGCTCTTCTTTGCCCCCTAATGCAATCTGGCACGCCTTAGGCATTGGCGCAAGCGAATACCCGATGGTGACAACCTCTATTATTGTAGGAGGACATGCAAGAGTGGGCTTTGAGGACAACCTATACTTTTCCAAGGGAATCTTGGCCGAGAGCAATGCCCAACTAGTTCGTAAGACCGTCGAGATCGCAAATCTTTTAGATCGGGAAGTAGCTTCGGTCAAAGAGGCAAAGTCCATTCTTGGCATCGGATAGTTTTTGCAGCTGCAATATACAACGTTAATAACCTGACAACTATAAAATTATTATGGAATGGCAGTATTAGGAATTGGTAGTCCCCTGTGTTTGTGAAGTCTTACCACCAGACATCCGATCCTTATCAGTATCCCGAGTTATAACATGTAGCATCCAGGCCTTTTTTCATTTTCTTTTTGCCATGTTTGGATTAGTTCAACTGGTATACTGGTAAGGGCCGCCAGAACTGTCAATGGTCCAGAACTCTGGCGGACTCAATCGCTAATTGCAGCTAATGTTAACATGAGGATTATCTGAATGGTACTCCAAAAGCCCGCTCAGCACCTCAGTGCTCCCATAACTTTGTTTCCTGCGCTATTTGCCCACTAAATGAGGTTCTTATTACACACATTACCTAACTGCATCTCCACCACCCGTTAAGGATGGCTGTCATACTTTTCTCTTGGTTTTCTTCATCTATTACTTGTCCCTAGGATAATTAAGACTTACGTAGATTATTTGAGCCATTCCTATTCTCTCAGACAATCTTCCATTGGCAGGAAAAAAGTGTTTATGACTATCACGGCTCTTGTATATATAAATAATTGCTGACCTAAAATGCTGTTAGTGCCTCCATTAAATGTGGGAATAAGCAAAAACACTGTGAAGCCCTTCGCCTGTTTAGACTTACTAGGCGGATTTGCTGTTGTTTTGGGATTTTTCCACAACCAAGTAACCCGATCCAACATTTAGTGGAGCGAAGAGGTCATAAGCACTATGGCAGCTATTGCGACGAGAAGCCCGGCGAATTCTTTCTCGCTTATCCGTTCGCGCCACATAAAATACGAGATGAGGATCGTCAGCAGCAAACTGGCACAAGTTCTTACTGGAAATGCCACTGTGCCCGAAACATGCTCCAGCGCAAGCACAAGGAAAACATGGTTACCCGCCCCCGCAAGCCCCATGATTATCCCCAGCTTGACTTCATCACCGGTTGGGACTCTTCCGGCGGAGAGGCATGCTATTACCGCAACAGCAAAGCCCCCAGCGTAGAGGCAGAATACGTATGTTTTCACGTAAAGAGCATAGCCAAGGGTGGGGACGGCCTTGGTAATCAGCGAGACGCCTCCGCTCAAGAAGAAGCTTGCAGCAAGAAGACCAAACTCGCGTCCCGTCATTGAAGAAGCGCCAGGCTTTACTTGGCCGAGCAACGGGACAGCTATAAGAGCCAGAAGCAATCCGGCGGCCTGATGAGAATTCGGTAATTCCTTCCAGATGATTATGGAACCAAACGTCGGAATGATCATGGAGAGGGTGATAATCGTCCACGAGACACCCAGCCGGGCACCGCTCTGAATTATGAGAAAGTAGGATATCATGGCGAAGAACAGGCATACACCGGCCACAATGCCCATCAATGCAGGCATCTGATGGTAATGGAAACCTAAGGTGATTAGATCCCAGCCGAAAATAGCGACAGTGGCTGTGCCGCACGTACTGGCTATTACCCCTAGGAAATAGCCGCTTCGCCGTATTGATAATTTATAGCATAGAGCCCAGACCGTAATGAAAATGATGTTAGCAGCAAGGTACATCAAAATTATCTTCCTCCCTTCTTTCTATTATATAGTCCAAAACCAAAGGATTGATCAAGCTACCTTTCCATGGTAATAAATAGGTGCTTAGAGCTACCCTATTAGAGGGTATATAGATTCAGAAACATTATATATCAGGAGCAAGCCAAACTCGAATGGATTCTATCAGAACTATTCAGAATCAGAATTTTCTTTCCCAAGATTACTTGTCAGCTAAAGTTTAAAAGTGCACTTTTAAACTTTAAATCTAGTAAAAACGGTTCACTTTTAATTTTTAACTGACACCTTCCCAAGATTACCTTGAAAGAACACAACTTTTATGTTAAACAATTTTTCTCTTGAATTCAATTATTGATGCAGGAAGGCGCGAAAACAGGAGATATATTGAGGGTTATAGAGGATTTGGCCTCACTATTAATGTCAAGAGGTTCCTGAAGCTTTTATAGGTTTGTCAAAGGTGTCTTGACGACGCAGAATGGGAAAGCCAATTCGACCTTTAATCGACTGCAGAGTCACATTGCCCAATAGCATATCGTGTTATGGGTCTTGCAGGATACTTCTGCCTTGATTCTAGTCCTCACTCTCAAGCCCTTTGACCCGACAGAGGATTACATTGGAGTGGCGGCTCGAAACTCAATACCTGGCTCACGCCGCTTGGGTCTCGAAACCTGCAAAATCGGTAGGATCGTTTTTTGTTGCTGGGGACCGTTCAGCGCTTGCAGCTTTCTGGAAACCCGTGGATAGTGGCTTGCATCACCAAAGTGTTTCCAGAGGCGAATCACCCTTACGTAGCCTTTGCTTTAAGCTGGCAAACATTTAGAAGCGGTCACCCTACGTTTGTGGTACGAGGAGTAAGAGAAAGCTCAACACAAGGAGGTCTCAATGGAACTGGAAGGTCGCATAGCACTAGTAACAGGGTCTGGAAGGGGAATCGGTCGAGCCATCGCTATTTTGTTGGCTAAGAATGGTGCGGATGTGGCTGTGAATTACTTCAGCCAGAAAGAAGATGCACTAATGACCGTTGAGGATATTAAGAGATTCGGGAGGCAATCTTTTGCGATCAAGGCTGATATTTCTAAAAGCACTGATGTTAAAGCAATGTTCCGCCAGGTACTCGATGAGTTCGGCACCCTTGACATTCTGGTTAACAATGCTGGTGGAGGATTGAGCGCTATGGTAGAAGACATATCCGAGGAGGAATGGGATCACATTCTCGGTATTAACTTGAATGGAGTTTTCCATTGTTGTAAAGAGGCTATTCCCATTATGAAGGGAAAGAGGTATGGGAAGATCGTTACCGTTGCCTCGACTGCTGGAATTCGAATTTCATATCTGGCTGGCGCCCACTATACGGCAAGCAAGTATGCGGTTATCGGTTTTACCCGCCACTTAGCTTATGAGCTCGCTCCGCACGGCATCAACGTCAATGCGATTTGCCCGGGTTTAGTCCTTACTCCCTTGGTGATCGAGTCGACATCTGAAAGGGCCCTGGAAAAGATCCGAAAAACCATCCCTTCAGGAAAGATGTCTACTCCAGAGGATCAGGCAAATGCAGTCCTTTTTCTTGTTTCAGAGAAGTCAAAATCCATTGTAGGGGAAACATTGGCTATTGACGGAGGGAGTCTTTGGGGCTGGCAGCCTAATGAGGAATACGAACGGTGGAAAAGGAAGGCTTTTGCCCAGAGATCGGGAGGATCAGGTTAAGCAGGATGAAAAAATCGTTGATGAAATACCCTCCTTAAAGCTCCTCAATCTTTGGAAATCAGCGAAATTCTGTTATTCAATGAGGATGAATCATATTGCTAAGAAAGGGCAATTATACTGAAGGAGGAGTTATCAGAGGAGATGAAGAAATGAGGGAACTCTTGAAGCCTTTGCCCAATCAGAACAATAAGCGCAAGTCCGGTAATCAAAAATGGCCCGGAATGTAGAAAGCTTTAATGACTTTATGTATTTTTACCAACAATGTGTGATTAAAGAGAGTCTCAACTTTAACCGAACATCGACTTATTAAAAGTAGAGGACAAATGGAATACCAGACAATCAAATACATCAAGGATGGGAGGGGAGTGGCTAAACTGACCCTCAACAGACCTGAGGTGCTAAACGCTATGAATCTCAAGATGAGAGCTGAGCAGATGAATGCGTTTAAGGAGGCTGACAGCGACCCTGAAGTCAAGATATTGGTAATCACAGGTGAGGGACGTGCTTTTTGCGCTGGACTCGATGTAAAAGAGGCAAGAGAGACCTATGGAGTGAAAAGGTCCCCCTGGCCAGAAACTGCAGGCGCTGGTGATATCGCTCTTCGAAATATTAGAAAGATAACTATTGCTGCCGTTAATGGACCTGCCATCGGTGCGGGTTGCGATCTCGCTCTTTGCTGCGACTTTAGAATTTTATCCGAAAAGGGAAGCTTATGGGAGGCCTATGCCAGGCTTATGCCGCCCAGCGCTGGGACTTGGTATCTACCGCGTTTGGTAGGGCTATCGAAAGCAATGGAGATACTGCTCTTGGGAGAACCCGTTGATGCAAAGGAGGCAGAAAAATTAGGGCTAGCCCTAAAAGTTGTTCCACATGATCAATTGGAAAATGCTACTGAGGAACTCATCACCAAGTTACTGAAATTCTCCCCAACTGTACTGCATTTTACCAAACGCGCTATTATGAACGGTTTGGAGAAAGGCTTTGAGTCAACCATGGACTATATCAGCTACACCAGATACATCTGTGATGATCTCGGGATCATTCGAGAGGCTGCTCAGGCCATAGCTGAAAAAAGAGAACCACAATATCCGGCATAGCGATCCTATCAAGGCCGTGTATTTTCATGGATATTTAGATTTAGAATGTTTTTTACCTGTTCAGCAAGAAAGTGATTGCAAAAGTTGCTGAATAATGATACTAGCTTGGTCAACGGAGCTAAACTATTATCCAGCAATATAATTTGGCTTGCACGTTAGGAGCATGGAAATGGAAATGAATGGAAAGATTGCCTTGGTAACCGGCTCCGAAAGAGGATTGGGGAAAGGTATAGCACTTAAGTTGGCCGAACATGGGGCTGATGTGGTAGTAACCTATATTTGGAGCCAGGAGGATGCAGAAGGAGTTTGTAAAGAAATTAAGAGCATGGGAAGAAGGACCTTCTGTGCTAAGGTGGATGTATCCAATGAAGACGAAGTTAAAGCAATGTTCAAAGAAGTCCTCAATCGTTTTGGAACACTCGATATTTTAGTAAACAATGCAGGTATTGCCCTTCCAGGAACGTTAGAGGATATCAATAAAGAGGAATGGAGCCACGTGATTGATGTTAATTTGACTGGGGTATTTCTTTGTTGTAAGGAAGCAGCGAAAATTATGAAGCCCAGAAAAAATGGGAAAATAATAAATATCGCCTCAATATCTGGAATCAAAATGGCTACATTCAGTGGAGTCCATTATACCGCCTCCAAGGCTGGCGTAATTGCTCTAACACGACATATTGGCTTTGAACTTGCTCCTTACGGAATAAATGTCAATGCTCTGTGCCCGGGGGCTGTGCTTACACCGTTAATGCAAAGAAACCCGCCTCGCGTTCTGGAAAAAATGGCCAGCAACATTCCAACTGGGAGGATTACCTCGGTAGACGATCAGGCTAATGCCGTTGTTTTTTTAGCATCCGAAATGGCAAATTCTATAGTTGGAACAAGCCTCATTGTGGACGGCGGGAGCCTGGTACAATGGCAGTCAAATGAATCTTATGAACGAGCCATGAGGAAAGCCCTTGAAGCGTTTCGATCTTCTTCCGTCCGACACTGAACGGCTCTGTATTTGGAAAATACCGCAGGGATATCTCCATGTGATTACAGAATTATGCGTGATCAAAAAATAGGGAGTGAAAGTTATAGGGGTGGTCGACCAGGCTGAGAGGGTTGTGCTTCGCAAAACTCTCTGAGGAGATATCTAGGAGTTCTGAAAACACAAAGAAGGTGATTTGCTTGAAAATCACACACAATGTCCCCAGAGTTAAGGAGTGGTGGAATTTCATAATGAACCTTAATAGAATCAGAAAGCATCGGATGATGCCAAGAGGCCTCCTGGAGATATTTAGCGAGCCTCTACGAGCAAATATTTAACCCTAGTTTATAAAAGCAATGAAAGGAGGATTCGATGGCTACAGAGAAGAAGGCAATGTTTGCTGTGTTCAAAATGGATAAGAAGATGGGCACGGATGAATGGAGAGAAAGGTTTAATGGCGCGTATCAGGTTATATTCGATTTGCCAGGGTTGTTCTCGAAATGTTGGTGGGTCAATCAAGAAAAGGGTGAGTGGGGTGCACTGTACATCTTTGATTCAGATAAAGATCTGCAAGCGTATATTACATCTGATCTGTGGGTGAATATAATTCCTGAAAAATACGGTTGCAAACCCGAGGTGACGATTTTACAACCTGGGCCGATTATATGTAAAGAAACGGTTACTCACGCGGAAAATTCATGGATAACTGAGTAAAAGCTTATGTTTAATTTGCAAAGCTTTTTACGCAGCTAGCTAATTATGTACAGGAAATGGGGAAATGCTATTACGTTACAGGTCAATGCCTCTAACTAAGCCCTGCAAATTTCAGCTAGATGGTTGACTCTTGAAGACTGCTTGCTACGGCAGGAGATGCATTTACAATCCAATCTACTAATAACACTAGTGGATTACACATTAATGTGATAATAAGATATGAGAACAAAAAACTAATAAGGAGGAGAAAATCATGATAATCGATGCACGAATGAGACCACCCTATAAGAGTCTTGATCAGGTACTTGCGCCACCACCAGGAGCCCGGCCTCCGGTCAAACCAAGTCCGCTCCGAGGCGGCTATGATCCAAAGGAGGCAATGCCGTCGATGATGCAGAAGTCCTTGGATTTATACTTCAAAGAAATGGATGAAGCTGGCATTGACAAGGGAGTGCTGGTTAGCCGGCGAGCGGCTCATCGCTTGATGAGCAATGAAGATATTGCAGAGTTGCGTGACAAATACCCAGAGCGATTTCTCGTTGCGCTCGCAGGAATCGACGTAAACCAAGACATTTTAAAATCATTGCAAGAAGTTGAGCACTACATCAAAAACATGGGTTTCAAAGGAATAAATATGGACCCAGGTTGGTGTTCTCCACCGCGCTATGTGGATGACAAGCGAATTTATCCCATTTATGCCAAATGTGCCGAACTCGGCTGTGTAGTTTATTTAACAGTGAGCCTAATGCAAGGACCTGACATCTCATACGCAGATCCAGCGCGCATTCAACGCGTCGCCAATGACTTCCCTACCCTCAAGATAGTAGTTGTTCATGCGGCATTTCCCTTTAACAACGAAATGCTCGGGGTTATGATTGCTAATGCTGCTCTCGGCAACATTTGGGCATTAACCGACTTCTTCATATCCATCCCGGGTTTTGCTGGATATCAGGATTGGGTGGATGCTGCAAACAACTACATGGGAGACCGGATGATCTGGGCTGCCTCTTATCCTGTAAGACCTCTGAAGATAGCCGTTGAACAGATCAAAGCTCTTCCTTTTACGCCAGATGCCCTAGAGAGACTGTTGTGGAAGAATGTGGCAGATCTCTTTGGGATAGAGGTTTAGTATAGCTGACGTTAAGTGAATCCCGGCTATATATGCAAATAAGTCCTCGCTTCGTTGATTCGCAAAGCAGAATGGAGACGGGACGCGTCAAATCAAGCCCTGTGATCACTTCTTTCTAACTATGGCGCTGCTTTGAGACAAGAAAACAAACAGGCTATGGCCAATCGCCCCCGGCTTAGCCTTAGCTAGGGCTGAACCCTTCTGTCATTTGGAATGGCTTTTCGAAACGTTTGTAACCTTCCCCATCTCAATTGTAAACGCACATTCCTTAAATATAGCAAGAAGGACCGCTAACTTCGATATGTTGCCCCCGAGGTTGACTACCGAAGACCGAATGTTGATTCGTTAGTGGAAACAAAATGAAACAATAATGCAGAAAAGAGCGAAACAGGATAGATCTTTATGCAAAGAGCAAAACCCTAAAAGAGTAGATTCTGCGGTAGCGAGCTGATATTCTTCAGAAACTTTTACGATCGATGGATGTACCTTTGACATCTTATGTTTTTAGCAGCCCTCGAAAAAACATTTTCGCCTGATCGGCATTAACTCGTTTTTCAATGTGGAGGAATTCATGAATACTTACAGTATCAAACCATTAATGCTTTCTAAGGTAATGCATGAAAAAGGGCCTATGACCTATTTAGCTTATTCCGGCCAACCCGTTCTTCGGCCTTACGTAATGTGGTACATTCGAGTGGGCGACAAGCACCTTTTGGTTGATACCGCTATCGAGGCGGAAGATTTCAAGAATTACCATCCCGGCTTTAAAAACATGCCATACGAGTCGGTGAACTCCTTTGCGGAGGCCCTGGCTACGGTTGATTGTGAACCCGATGACATTGATATTATCATCCAGACTCATCTTCATATGGATCATGTCTATAATACTCCAAAATGTATGAATGCTGTGACCTATGTCCAGCGAAAAGAATTAGACTTCGCGTTGAAAGCACATCCAATTTTCGAACTTCTTTATCCTAAAAAAATCATCGAAAAACTAAATTTTCAGGTGATCGAAGGAGATGAAACAATTTTTCCCGGGATCTCTGTTATACTCGTACCTGGGCATACGCCTGGTTGCCAGGCGGTTATTGTTGAAACGACAAAAGGAAGGGTAGTAATAAGCGGTTTCTGTTCCATCATGGAAAATTTTTATCCACCGGCAGATGTCAGGACGAGAATATCACCATTTGCTACTTATCCCGTTATTGCTCCTGGAATACATACCGATCTCTTTCAGGCTTATGATAGTGTACTTAGAGTCAAAGATGTCGCCGATATCATAGTCCCTCTGCATGACCCGGATATGGCTAAAAGAAAACAAATTCCTTAAGCTTTCTTATTTCCAACTGTTTTTTTCCTCGATCTAGAGACAGTCCAAGCCGGGGAAAGATGGATCCATTCACATAAGACCCTCTTTAGAGGAAAATAGGTCAAAAAACGATTTTTCGTCCTAATCGCCAGGGTGATCTCAAATGAAATCCCAAACGAAGGCTGGAGGAGATAAGGCCCTTTAGTAGCAGTTTGCTGATGGAAACAAGAATATATAGGATGAGCCGTGAGGCTCAAAAGCGCTATTAATAATACCAATCTTACCCGTTAGCACGCTAATCCCCTGCTCTCGTTTGAGTCGCTTCTATGCCGAGATGTATCTGGTAATGATCCGTACTAGAAATTCTTTCTTACCCTTCGCGGGGCAGCTATCCAAAGAAATACAATAGCTCCGAAGATTTCTACTAGTATACAAAAAAGAGCCTATATATAACTTCCCGTCATGTCGTACAAATATCCAGCGAACCAAGAGCCAAAAGCTACACCCAATCCGCAAAAAACCGTGGCAATCCCTATAATCTTACATTCCCAACCCCACTAGTACAACATACAGAGAGAGAATCCAGTAACACTCTCCTCTTAAGAAAAAAGGAAGATGACAGCCATTGCAGCAGAACCCATAAAGATGCTATAGGACATTTCCCGCCCAATCTTGTAGGAGAGTGCTCCGCCAACGATTCAACTCTTCATCGCGAAAACTCCCACAAATCCCAGCATCGATGCCACATACACTGGCTGGAATCCGCATTCAACCACAAAGGCTACCTGATGGAGCATGATAGTGAAGGTAGCAAAAGGGTACAGAAAAACGCAAAGCATATCATCCAGAAGCTTCGATGCTGCAAAGCCTCCGATAGAGTCCACCTTAACTTAGTGACGGTACCTGACTTTAGAAACACCCTTATCGGGACGCCACAACGTATTCGTATAAAGCTCCCCAGATGGACAGAGGGAAGCCATGTTGGCTCGTTCGCGAAAAATTTCACCATCTGAAGCGTTCATCATGAGACTCGAACCACACATCGCAGGATACGTGTGTGTACAATTTCATGGATAAGGTGGATTTCATAACCACCATGGCGCTTCTAACCGATAAGGGCAATTGCCAGGAATTGGGCATGCGCGGCGGAGGTCATGGTGTAGTGCTGACCAATCTCTGTGTGTTTGATTTCGACGAGGCTACGAAAATTATGCGGCTCAAGTCCCTTCATCCTGGGGTAACCATCCAGAATGTACTGGAT
>CAYTDY010000042.1:0-12179 GCA_964436665.1 uncultured Desulfobacteraceae bacterium | reverse complement strand
AAGGGGTTTTTTACTGCCTTGACATCCTTAATTTCCTTGTCATCAACGTCCACCAGCACATAGTAAGGACACCTACCAAAATGGTGGCTTAAAACAGCCTCTAACCCCTTATTATCATCTGTAGCCAGTGCAATTATCATAGTTTTGTTCTCCTTTCATCCTGATTATTCTTTTAATTCCTCTTCTTTTTCTTAATTTATGGCTAACCGTAAATCATCATATCCTAAAAAAATGATTGAAATTTATAAAACAGTTTTAGGAACAAAAAATTACTACAAAAAGATAAGACAGCCAGTAAAGGATGTCAAGGCAAGAAATCCAGGGGTTGGGAAAGCGAACCCTTAGTTATAAATTAACCTTTAATCCCTTCCCCTTGAGATACTCTTTCACCTCTCTGATGCTCAAGAGGCGGTAGTGAAAAACAGAGGCAGCCAATAAAATCTGTGCTCCCCCCATGACTACCCCTTCATAAAAATGTTCCAGCTTCCCAGCACCACCTGAAGCCACTACCGGCAGATCAACCGCATCTGAAATGGCCTTTGTATATTCCAGGTCAAAGCCCGCCTGGGTTCCATCTCCATCCATGGAGGTGGGCAGGATTACACTCGCACCCAGTTCCTGACATCTTTTGGCCCATTCAATAGCATCTTTGTCCACCGGTTTTGTGCCACCTGAAATCACTAACTCAAAACTTGATGGCATCTTTTTGTTCCTTCGCGCATCTATGGCCACAGTAATCCTATCTGATCCAAATTCTTTTGCTGAATCCCTGACAAGATCAGGATTCCTCACTGCTGCACTGTTCATAGCGATCTTATTGGCTCCGGCCTCCAGGACCAGATCAATGTCCTCTAAAGTGGATATCCCTCCTCCCATGGTAAGCGGAATATCAATAACAGATGAGACGTTTCTAACCCATTCCAACCTTGTCTTTCGGTTCTCCAATGTAGCAGCTATATCCAGCATGGCAAGCTCATCGGCTCCCTCCTTTTGATACAGGGCCGCATTCTCAACAGGATCACCAGCATCCTTTAAGTCCACAAAATGTATCCCCTTGACCACTCTACCCTCTTTCATATCAAGACAGGGCATTATCTTAATTATTTCCATAATTGCTCCTTTCTCTACTTTATCAACAATCTCGTCCGCCATTAGGCTCCCTGGCCATGACACTGTATATTCCATTAACACAGTGCGCAAGAAATAATATCGCACACTACCCTCTTCAGGATCAATCTCTTTCTCAACCCGCCGAGCTTTGCACAACATTAAAGTTTTTGTCACCTGTTGCCAGGAGGATGTAAAATGCTGAAGCCCGCCTGCCATTGCCTAGATCGAAGGCGACTGGCAGGCAGGCCAGATTTTTTCTTAGGTAGGGGTTATACAAAGATACAACATTGATTAAATAAGGGTGAGGATTAATTCTTTAAAGATTTATTTTTGCGTTCAGAGTTCTTAGCAATATTGTTCAGTATATCGGAAACCTTCTTATTATCAGCCCCATTAAGAACATAGGATAAGAGAAAATCTGTATTTTGCTCAAGCTGGCTCATAGTCTCCGCAAGGGCCTTAAGTTGTGTCAAGGTTTTTTTCGATTTTTCCCGAGATGGAATATCAATAGCGGGATTGCTCAGTATCTTAATTAGTCTCTCAAGATCTGGGGTACTAAAACGATCGTTATTTCCATAAATGAGATTGACCCATTCCCATTTAATCTTCTCCGGGATTTTATCATAATTTGCAATGATATCAGGATCCTTACCAAAATAAAGAGACTTTTTTAACTTATCAACTGTCTGCCAAATCACTCTTTTCTTAGAATCATCCTGTGGGCATTTATGAAGAAGGTTTTTCCATCTCTCTTCTATCTGCATGATCACCCAATTCTGCCCCTTTTCAGCTGGAAGAGAAAGTTCCAAGAATTTATTCTGAACAGCAACCAAATCTTCCCGTATATCTTTACATCCATTACCAATGTTCATTAATAAACTTTCTAAGTCTTTTATAGCCTCTATCTTCATATTCTTTTCTCTCCGGTCTTCAAGCAGTACCCGCTCCCACTGATCTCTTAGGTATCCTATTTCCTGTTTTACAAGAGAAAAAATCAATCCCGACTTTGTGATGGCATTCCGTAAGGAATCTGCAAGTATGTTGCATGCGTTTAATCTGTCCGTTGCCAATTGTTGCATGGTTTTCATTGAATCCTGGCGTAATTGGTAAGATAACAATTCAGTTCCGAGAGACCGCGAAAGTTTTTTAATAACCCTGGTTTTATAACCACCGATTTTTATCGTAAAGGGTCGGAAATGTATCTTGATGACGGCAACAACAACGTATTTATTGCCTTCCCATATAATATTTCCTTTATAATCTCTCGGATATTTAAAAGATGAGTTCTTATCTAATTTCAGGTCAGATTTGCGGATAAGCACCGGTTCCATATGGTAGCAATCTGCCTGTTTGCCTTCAACCTGCAATCTGACACTTCTCGCATTTTTTCTTGGGTCTTCGGCAGTCCAGCTTTTCTGTTTCTCAACGCACCAGGACATGGCCTCAAGGGGACAACCTGGTTGATCCCTGTATTCAACCCATGGTTTACCTGGAAAATTGTATTCGGATTTTGCTGGAAGACCCCATGAAATCTTTATTTTTTCATCGTCAATTATTCCTGATGTAATTCTTTCTGCAATCAGCTCTGGTAGTTTTCCAATTCGATAGATTGTGCCCTTAAAGGCATTGGGAAGGCAGAACAGAATAGTCTCAATCATTTCCATACAGGCCTTTTCTAATACAGGCTTTTCTATCTCTATAGACAATGCTTTTTCCCCTAAATTTAAGTTTTCTCTCTAAAAAATCCCTAATTATCTCTGAAGTGCTTTTTAAGCAGCGATACTTAAAATTTTTTTAAAACTTTGTCAATACAATAATTTTGAGGGCTGCACTGTAGAAAGTAAGTCATAAAGTTCGAATTCTATCACGCAGGGACTATGCCTATTTAGCTGATCTGTTAAGAATAAGGAAATAACTTATTTTCTGTGGACTAAAAATCACAAATTGTCAAGAAAAAAATACTATATGTTGAAAAAAAAGAGATTTATATACTATATCTAGATGTCTACATAACCCAACTTCTTAACAAATGTGTCAAGCCCGCCTGGAGCATCGGTAATGGACGAGCAGAAGTTATTGCCCAGTTCATTACCTGAAAAGAGATACCCATGCTCCCCTATAAGAGGCTCGGTGAATAGATTGACCATTTGTCCCATAAAGGATTATGCTCTTTACATCTTGTCGGTTTGATCGTCCCGGGCCTGGACGGGCCGGGAAGGCGAAGCTTCGCTAGTAATGACATACACCTAAATATATAGGAGACCACCTAAGATTATTATTAAACAGGGGGTGATACACTAAAGTAGATTTTCTGAAAAGTGCCAAATATATATGAAGAAATAAAAACACAAAATATTATGGAGAAAGCAGCACCTGATCCCCAAATCGTTCGGACAAGGCCGAAGATAGCGACTCTACAGCTTTCTTGTCGGAGAGTTCCACCATAAGTTCACCTTCTTCTCCCACCTCTAAACGACCATGCTCCTCCACAATTACTGCCACATCCGATGGTTCTACAGTCCACCAGCCACGCGTGCACATAATCAATTCCCTACCTTTTAGCCGTTTTGGTGTAATTAGATCAATGGTACGAAACCACCCTTCCCACCCTATCTCAGCCGGAGCCCGTAAAACAGGGCTCACCGGATCATGATATATACGGCAACGACCGAATAAACGCAACCTGATCACTGCAGTGTCTCCTTGATGAGCATCTCGATCTTTTCATCTTTAGGTAGGATTTCAACAGGCACTTTTATACCTCCCAAACTGATAGCTTGCGCTAGACAATGAACATAAATTGCAGCAGCTTTTTCATCTTCCAAATCTATGTCCAGTTTAACTGCATGAGCCCAAGATTGTTCAAAGGCCTTTCGCGCAGTCTCGCGCCAGAGCCTAAGCCTTGCATCAAAAGGGGAAATACTCAAGCTCTTCAATATTTCCTTTTGGGCCGCCTCCATGTGCCTGAATACCCGTCGCATAAACTGCACAGAGGGATCCTGTGCCCAATCATTTATAACAGCCATTAACCTTCCCGATATTCATTCACGGTTGAACCCTTTGTAACCCTTTCCAAGGGAATAAAAGACGTAGATCCTGCAATCAGATTAAGACCATTATCCAGCTTAATGATATATAATTCGAATCGGGACCCTGTTCTTGAAACAATTACACCTCTTACACCTTTATAACCCTTGGTCATTTTGATTGAGGTACCTGGTTTTAACATTCGTCCTTTTCCTTCCCATATCCTTAAACTTAAAATTTTGTAAAATGTGAAGGCTTGACCAGACCACTAATTCTTCCAGGTGAATCATCAAATAAGATGAAATTCCTTATAACTAAGAGGGCTACCCTGCAATCCCAAGTCATTGTTAGAGAGGATATTTACTTTATTCATTACCATAAGATTAAGGTTTATAAGTATATCTTTATGGATACCGGCAAGCTTTAATTTTTACCCCTGTTTTTAACCTTGACACCCTTTTTAAATTGGGCCCTTACCCTAATAGTAATTACAGGCTTTTCAGGATAATTAGTTTTCAGTTTCAAAACACCCTGGAAGCTGCCCATAGGACCAGGGATGCTGGTGAAATGGATCCTAAATATCCTCCCTGCTTCAACCTCATCTATCCTGTAAGTTACTTTTTTACTGAGGTCAAAATGGCTTGGCTAAAGTTTCAAGAGCTTGTTTTCTTCTGCCCTGACAATAACTGTTCTGGTGATTTTTTGTCCTGCCAGTCCCCTAAGATAGACGTATCTGGTAGACATATAGATGGGTACCCTGACAAAGGCCCTAATATTTAACAGTTCAACATTCTTGCGTGGGTCATTCGTATAAACCTTAGCGCTTTTCCGGATTTCACCTCGGTAACCTCTGGTGCTTACCCTTAATGTAATTTTCCCCTCGCCTCCAGGAGGGATGGCCCTGGTAAAATAGGCCACTGCACAGCCTCAACCAGGCCTGACCTTTTTTATCTCAAGAGGCCTGTCTCCCTTATTAAATGCAGTAAAGGCATGTTCAATAATCTCACCTTCTTTGATCTGTTTAGCATCAAAATATTTTTCCTCTAAAGCCATTCTTGGCCCAACAGCCTGCTGAGCCCAACCTGTGGTTAGATTGAGGATGATGCACAAGATCAGAAAAGGGATTCCATATAATAATTCTTTCATCCTTTAACCCTCTTTAACATAAAATAAGAAAAATCAATTTTTCTTTATTATTGAATTGATAGAATTACCTTTTTGAGCAAGGGAGAATAGAATAGTAAGGCTTGCTCGTCAAGCAAGAAAGCGCCTTCTATGTTAACTCCAGGTTATAAGATTGCTAGCGAAGCTTCGCCTCAAACCGGCAATGTGTGAAAGGATTGTTAACCTTAATTTCTTTTGCGCATAAATTCCCTTATTTCTTTGAGGTGAGGAATTCCCTTACGAGCCCCTATTTCCCTGCATTTAATAGCAGATGTGGCCGAGGCAAAACGCATGCATTCTTGCATATTCCAGCCTTGGAGCAGGCCATAAATATATGCTCCATGATACACATCACCTGCTCCTGTCGTATCTATTGTATCAACAGGAAAGGCCTTCTGAAAGATGATCTTCTCACCACTCAATCCAATACTTCCTTTTGATCCAAGTGTGATGATTACCTCTTTGGGGCCTAACTGACAAAGGGCCTCAAGGGCTTTTTCAGGAGGTGCAAGTTCCCCTAACAGGGGTTCAGCGAATCTTTCTGAAGCAATCAGGACATCCACCAAAGATGCCAGTTTCCGGGAACCATCCCTCATTGTTCCAGCATCCATAACCACTTTAAGCCCCATACTTTTGGCCTGGTGTGCTGCATCTTGAGCCGCTTCTATCATCAGCCCATCCAGATGCAGGATTCTGGCCTTTGAAAAAGGGCTCAGGTTTACATCACCTGCTCTTAGGTGGGGAACACTTCCTCTGTGCCAAAAGATGGTCCTGTTTCCACTTTCTGTTATGGCAATAAAGGCAAACTGGGAGGTATATCCGGGAGTAATCTTTAAAAAGGCAAAATCTACCTTTTCCTCTTTAAGCCCTTTTACTATTTCAATGCCTATTGGATCATCAGATATGGAACCTAAAAAGGATGTCTGTATACCCAGGCGGGATAAGGTGACAAGGGCGGTAGAAGCAGGTCCCCCACATTGAATATGAAGGTCTATGAGTTCGCACTTGCCATCTTCCTCTGGATAAACCCTAAGTCTTCCCAGATAATCTAAGCAAGCTTGGCCAAGGCCGATGACCTGAATATCTTTAGTGATAATGATCCCCTTTTCAGTTAAGGGAGTATAAAGGAGAGCGGCTTGCTCGTCAAGCAAGAAAGCGTCTAAACTTAAGGTGGTAAAGGTCATTCGATTGTATGCACAGAAAAACAAACTTATTTTTAGCCCTATATATAAATATTAATAAGAATTTCTTTTTGGTAAATGCAGGTAGTCTAAAGGATCTTGTGTAAACATATCGGCAAATCTTGAACTTTTGAAAGTTATGAATATTTTTGTTTGCCAGAATTCTATAGCAACCTTTATAAGTTGCACAAGGAAGTCTTTTCCTGTAATAATACCGATACACGTGCTATTAAAACATAACGGAAAATTTCAGCACGGGGTTAGTCTTGTCTTCTACGTAGAGCAGCAAGCCGATATTATGATCCTATAAAATCAAGAAGGAGTAAGGGGAGATAGCTAATGGAGTCCTTGATCGCCAAAGGTGCTAACACGATAAAGGAAGCTGAACGAATTCTGGTATTCTCAGGGGCTGGACTGAGTACAGAATCGGGAATTCCCGATTTCAGGAGCCCAGGAGGCGTTTGGAGCAAGTACGATCCATCAGATTTTTATTTTGACAAAATTATATCGGATGAACAGGCCAGGGCAAAATACTGGCAAATGAGCACAGAGTTTTACCAGACCATGAGAGATGCTGTCCCGAATCGTGCCCACTTAGCCATCAAAGCCTTAGAAGACGCGGGAAAGTTGATCGCTGTCGTTACCCAAAATATTGACAGCCTCCACCACAAGGCGGGAAACTCACCAGACAAAATTATTGAAATTCACGGCACCGCCTTTTCAGTCTCTTGTCTTAGTTGTGGAAAAAAGTATGAAAGGGATGACATCCAAGATCGGATACAGCGCGGTGTAAAGGTTCCTTACTGTGACGAATGTTCCGGTATTCTAAAGCCAGATACCATTTCCTTTGGACAAGCAATGCCTCAAGATAAGGTGGAGCAGGCAATTACTTATGCCCGAGAATGTGATCTCTGCATTGCAGTAGGTTCTTCACTAGTAGTCTATCCTGCTGCTTCTGTGCCAGCCTATGCTGCTGAAAGCGGAGCAAAATTGATGATCGTCAACCGCGATAAAACGCCCCTTGATTCTATGGCAGATCTGGTAATCAACGAGTCTGTCTCCAAGGCCCTGGGAGCCATGGTGGGGCAGTGCTTTCAGTGAAGCAGGGAGATTAGGCCTGTTTTAACACTTTTAAAAAATCGAACCGTATGGAGGGTATTATGTTGCGAGTTGGCTTTGTAGGGTGGCGAGGAATGGTTGGATCAGTACTCTTAGGCCGTATGCGACAGGAACATGATTTTAGAGGATTTGAGCCAATCTTTTTCACCACATCAGACCTCAATGGAAAAGGCCCTGATGTAGGAATTGACATTCCTCCATTAAAGGATGCCTTTGATATTGATCTCCTTTCCTCGATGGATATTATTTTAACCTGTCAGGGGGGTGATTACACCAAGAAGGTATACCCTGAAGTGCGCAAGCATGGGTGGAAAGGCTATTGGATAGATTCTGCCTCTGCCCTTCGAATGAAGAATGACAGTATTATTGTTCTGGATCCCGTAAACAGAGCCGTAATAGAGTCTGGATTCTCATCGGGTATCAAGACCTATGTAGGCGGCAACTGCACTGTGAGTCTCATGCTTATGGCCCTTTCAGGTCTCTTTGTTTCTGACTATATTGAATGGATCTCTTCCATGACCTACCAGGCCGCCTCAGGGGCAGGCGCCAAACACATGAAAGAATTGATTGCACAAATGGTGGTCCTGGGAAACGCTTCCAGGAACCTGCTTGAATACCCGGCATCCACAGCTATTGCCATTGATGAGGCTGTTACAAAAGAACTAAGGTGCAATAGCTTTCCCACTCAAAATTTCACAGTTCCCCTTGCAGGCAGCCTGATTCCGTGGATCGATTCGCCTATGGAATCCGGGCAGACCAGGGAAGAATGGAAGGGATCTGTGGAAACAAACAAGATCTTGCAAACAAAAAAACCGATTCCCATTGATGGTGTGTGCGTTCGTATTGGTGCCATGCGATGCCACAGCCAAGGGCTCACCATCAAGCTAAACAAGGATGTTCCTCTTGACGAAGTCTCGGAGATAATCGAAAAGGGTAATCAATGGGTGAAACTGGTTTGTAATGATAAAGAATCCACCCTTCAATCCTTAACCCCTGCAGCGGTCAACAGTACACTCACTATTCCGGTTGGTAGACTGCGAAAAATGCTCATGGGCCCTGAATATGTGGCTGCCTTCACTGTGGGAGACCAGCTTCTCTGGGGTGCAGCAGAACCCCTCCGTAGGATTTTAAATATGATAACTGATCACTTGTCATAATTATTTAATATTCAAGGGGTGATTGTATTGATAATAAAAACTTGATCCTAAATTCACGATTCAAGCCCTGACCCTCCATTCATTATCTCAGAAATCAAATATACAACACCTAAAACAACAGGTCTGTGCAACAAGTAAATAAATAAAGAATTTTTACCTAAAAAAGAAAGACTATTTATTAAACTTAGATTATCCAGACGTTTCAACTCAAATCTTCGAATGCCTTCTTTGTAAAGAAAATTTCCAAAAAACAATCCAAGCAAAACCCAACCAAACCAAGGTAAAATAGGCAAATAATCAGCAGGATAATAATCCCCAGGTCTAAACCCCAACCACACTAACCAATAAAATTCAAATCTAAACCCTCCCAGATAAAAACCTGACAACAGGACAAATAGTCCCAAAAAGAGATTTAAAAATCTAAATTCTAAAAGAGGGTAAGCTAAAATAATGGAAATTCCTATAAGATGCAATACACCAAAAAGTACAAATTTTTTTCCTAAAAATATCCATGTTACCCCTGTAATGAGCAAACCCCAGGTAAATATTCTCAATCCTCTAAAAAAATATTTTTTAACGACTCCCCCTTCTATTTTTTTAACTCTGGAATAACTCAAAGTTAAAGAAACTCCTACAAGAAAAATAAATAACATTGCAGTAATTCTTGCAAAAAACCACCAGAACCCCTTAAAAATATCACAATTTAAAATACCAAAATAAACAAGATCATAAACAACATGAAAAAGAATCATCATAATTATTGCAATACCCCTTAAAGAATCGATTTCCCAATATCTTTTCATAGCCAACCTCTCATCTTCCAGGATAGGATATGGTTAAAACTGTTAGTTTCCATGAAGCAGGTTTCACACTCCATAGGGCAAACATTAATAAGAGCACAAGCAAGGAAAGAAGATTGATCTTTCCTTGACACAAAAACGGGTTTCTTCTACACTCCCTTTTACCAAAAAAAGGGTTTATAGTGAAGATTCTTGATGAGTTAATTTCCAGTTTGAAGGAAGACAGCGTAGTGCATGAGGTATATGTCTGCGTCTTCTGGACAGCAGTGGTGAGCAAAAACTGTGGGTTAGCCTCTACGCTTCATGAAGGTCACCCATACCATAAAATAGTCAGAGATCCAGGAAAACTACGAGGCAAGTCAGCACTGGAGCTAGCGGAATATGCCAAATCAGACAGCCTTCTTGAGGCATCCATTGGCATGGCAGCTATCAATTCGCTGATAGATATTGATGAGACAAGATGTATTGAGAAAAATGCCTTCAATATTTTGGCCGAAAAAGGGATGGACAGAGATATCGCCATAGTGGGTCATTTCCCGTGGATACCAAAGCTCAAAAAAATAGCTCGCAACCTTTATATTATAGAGCAAAGACCTCGGGAGGGAGACTTGCCCGCTGAGGCGTCGGAAGATATCCTCCCCAAAGCTGATGTGGTTGGCCTCACAGGAACTGCATTTACGAATCATACTATAGAAAAATTGCTGAGCCTAAGTAAGGGCAAGTTTATCGTTATGATAGGGCCAACAAGTCCTCTATCCCCTGTCTTATTTGATTACGGTGTGGATGTTATCGGTGGGTCAAAAGTGGTGGATCCTGAGAAAACAATTCGCTCCATCAGTGAAGGAGCTACCTTCAGACAGGTAGATGGGGTAAGACACTTAAATATGCTCAAGGAAAGAAATATATGAGACTCAGGGCCAAGTGTATTAGATATCTGCTTTACTTACCGTAACAATTAATGCCTGTGAACTTCTTTCTGTAATACTCCAATAGAGGAGTCAGTTTTCTTTCCGGCGCTTTAATGTTCTTTAGCCTCTCTTTAATCTCCGTATCGCTCAATTTTACATTTAACCTTCTGTTTGGAATATCTATCTCTATAATATCCCCATCTTGTATTGCCCCAATTGCTCCGCCATTATATGCCTCCATTTCAATATGACCAATGCATGGCCCTATAGTAGCGCCTGAGAATCTGCCATCGGTAATTAGAGCTACCTTTGTATACCCAGCCCCCTTTATTGCATCAGTGGGTGTTAACATTTCAGGCATTCCAGGCGCTCCTGCCGGTCCAAGAAATGGCAACACAACAACATCTCCTTCAGCAATCTTCTTCGCTTCAATCTCATCGAGTAAATCTTTTTCGGTATAAAAGACCTTGGCAGGTCCTGAATGAACCATCATTCCTTTTTCTACAGCAGTTTGCTTTATTATTCCACTGTCCGCAATATTTCCCTTCAGTACTGCAATGCCGCCTTCAGAATGGTATGCATTATCCAGGGTTCTAATAATATCATCATCCAGCACCTTCCCCTCTTCTGCTATCTGCTTTATTGATTTTCCGTTTACTGTTTGATTATCTTTTAGCATATCTTTTAACCTGTTAAGAACTGCTGGGATACCTCCTGCTCGGTCAATATCTGCCATCTCATTAGGTCCCGCAGGGATTATTGAGCATAAATTCGGCGTCGCCCTTGAAATTGTATTAAACAGATCTATATCAATATCAACGCCAGCCTCTTTGGCTACTGCCGGGATATGTAAAACAGTATTTGTTGAGCCACCCATCGCCATATCTACCCTAATAGCGTTTTCAAAGGCATCTTTTGTCATTATGTCCCGGGGCTTAATATCCTCTTTAACCAATTCCACAATTCTTTTGCCAGATTCATACGCCTGTTTTCTCTTGAGCGGATCTATTGCCAGAGTTGTTGCACATTTGGTCACTGACATGCCCAATACCTCAGTAACAACCGCCATGGTATTTGCCGTGTAAAGACCAACGCAGGACCCTGCTCCGCAAACCATAGAGGGAAGCAGTTTTTCAGCCTCCTCAATTGTCATCTTACCACTTTTGACCTGACCAACAATACCAAATCCTTCAATAGGATGGTGTTTCTTTCCGTCTATGACATTTGCCTTCATAGGGCCGCCTGTAAGCATAATTGCTGGAATGTTTAGCCTTCCTGCTGCCATTAACATCCCTGGAGTAATCTTATCACAGTCTGTTACGCCAACCCACCCATCTAAGGAGTGCGATAAGGTCATAATTTCAACATTATCAGCAATGTTCTCTCTGCTCGGAAGACTGAGTCTCATCTCCACAAACATAGCAACGCCGTCACAGGCACCGGGAATGCCCCATTCCAACGGGACTCCTCCGGCATCTCTGATCCCTCTTTTTACCTCCTGGGTTAGTTCATTCAGGTGGATATGGCCGGGAATAATATCGTTGTAGCTATTTGCAACACCAATGAAGGGTTTATCCAGGTCAAAATCTTCCTCTTTTAGACCTGAAGACAGTAATAATGCTCGGTGAGGAAGGGTTTCAATATCTTTTTTTAGTATATCTGATCGCATTATAAGTACCTCCTAGCGAAGCTCTAACTCAAACTGACAAGGCC
>CAYTDY010000041.1:0-12478 GCA_964436665.1 uncultured Desulfobacteraceae bacterium | reverse complement strand
TGAACTTATCAAGCCTTGCCCGAAGGGCATGACGATTTTTCTTTGCCGGCGTCTCTGCGGTGAAATACTTTCCATTCGATTTTCATCGGTTTGAGGCGAAGCTTCGCTAGTTAGTCTAAAAACAAAGTTAACTGATTTTAACCAATTTTTAGACCCGATTCTAGCCGGTTTATGAAAAAGTATTTTTAGGAAATCCCACTTAAAGGTGTGAAAATTTAGGATCTATATAAACACCAACAACTATTGCCAAGAGATTCTTCTACTGTATTATTCTAAAAGACCATTAATTACATCTTCTATCTTTTTCTTATTTCTATTTCTTTCTGCTTAAAGCAATCACTTCACTAATATCTCCAATTTTTTCTAATTCCATAATTCTGGCATATAAGTCCTCAGATTGATCTTCAGACAAAACTTTAGTTGCACAATCTTTAAATTTATTTCTTAAAGATTCTTCTTTCTTTCCTGGATCTTTAAAAACCTCATTGATATCTATGTGCTTCTCTAATTTCCGCCCATCCCGCATTTCTATAACTACCAATGAATTGTTCTCCGGCATGCTTTCATTCTTCTCCATTGTTACTTTATCCCGTATTTGAACTATGTCAGGGTTTCTTATACTTTCCTCTGCAAACTCATCCTCACCAACTTTACCCTTAATCAAAGCTACTGCAAAAGTATATGGGATACTAAACTTTCCCTCCAAACCAGTGCACGGCTTCATAATATTAATGGCATCGTATAGACCGTGAAAAGGGATTACGTGAACTGATTTGATGTCATCTGTTTTTAATCCTTCTTCTCTAAAGGCCAAAGCAGCATCAATAGTAGGATGAGTTCCAAAGCATGAAGCATATCTTTTAAACATGACATTAAGAATTTCATAATGTTTTCCTAACCCTTCTAATGTACACATCAATTGCCCATCGGGAGTAAAAGTATGGGTAAATCCTTCTTTTCCTTCTATGATTTCCTCCGAACTATTAAACCCTTTTTCAGCTAATTGCGCTGCAAATAAACCATTCATTGATGCCTTGCCGGCATGTAAAGGTTTGCACATTGTTCCAAAAACCTTCCTCAATCCAGCAGCTTGAGTTCCAGCTATACCAATAGCATTAACACTCTTCTCAATATCTAAATGGAGTAAATTAGTACAGGCTGCTACCGCACCAAAGTGACCAATAGTGCCTGTTGGATGCCAGCCTCGTGCGCCATGTCTTCTCGTTTGGCAAAAACCAACATGACATGCTGTCTCAAACCCTGCGACAAAGGCAGTGATTAGATCTGTCCCTGAACACCTTTTAAATTCTCCCAAGGCCATTACACCCGGCAAGATAACTACTGATGGGTGGCCCATCATCTTCATGTGAACATCATCAAAATCGAGGGCATGTGATGACACACCATTAACTAGTGCTGCTTGCTGTAAAGATAATTTGTCCGATTTTCCAATAATGGAAGCACAAGGATTGCCACCTTGTTCCATAATAACTTGCAAAAGAATATCTATCAATTGTTCCTTTGAACCTGATAATGCTACCCCAAACCAATCAAGAATACATAGTTTAGACTCCATTATCACTTCCGGTGGTAAATCCTCATACCTCAAAGCACTGATAAATTCAGCAAGCTTTCTTGTTAATCCCATTTTTATTACCTTTTCTCTTTAAGAAATCATGTAAGGCATGCATTTCTTTCTGAATAATCCTGATGAAATCTGTTATTCAGGAAATATGGGAACGTATGAATTGTGATACCTCTTTTATTGAAGTACCTGATGTAAATACACCGGCAACTCCCTTTTCCATTAACTTAGGTTTGTCCTTCTCAGGTATTACCCCGCCTACCAACACCATAACATCCTTAAGTCCTTGTCTCTTAAGTTTCTCCATAACCTTACTAGTAATGGATAAATGCGCTCCAGAAAGAATGGAAAGACCAACTACATCAACGCTCTCCTGAAGAACCGCGGCGGCAATCTGATCTGGTGTCTGCCTCAAGCCTGTATATATAATCTCAAAACCTTTGTCCCTCAATCCATAGGCAAGGACCCTAGCTCCACGTTCATGCCCATCTAGACCAGGCTTGGCTATCAAAACTCGTATCTTTCTTTCATTTTCCATATTTCTCATCTATTTTTCTCCTCTCAGATAACGTCTCCAAAAAAGCTCATAATACACTCAGCGCTTTTTCTATAACGGAATATTCCCATGATGTTTGGGTTGCCTAAATACTCTTTTGCCTCTTAAGGATCGAAAGACGTTAATAAGGGATCTTCTTGTTTGTTGAGGCTCGATTAGCTCAATTTCTAAGTTTGAAGATGCTTCAAAAATTGGATTACCCATTGTTTCCCGATATTCTTGTATTTTTTTCTTCAAAAAGCCTTTACCATCGTCCATTCTTTCTGCTTGGTCCTTATAATATAAGGCAACAGCTTGTTCTGCCCCTAAAACTCCACGCTCTGCACTTGGCCATATAAATATATAATCCGTCCCAAAACCCGGAACAACACCCATTCCCAAACTACCTCCTCCATAAGCCTTCCTCAAAATTACAGCAACTCTCGGAACAACTGCCTCACATAATGCAAATAGCACTTTCGCTCCATGTCTAATAATCCCTGCATGTTCTTGTCTTATACCTGGCATGTATGCAGGCGTATCTACCAAGAGTAACAACGGAATATTGAAACAATCGCAAAATCGGATAAATCTTGCCTGCTTATCAGAGCTATCTACTGTTAGGGCACCAGCTCTAACCTTAGGTTGGTTGGCGACAATTCCAACGGTTCTGTTATCCAAGCGACTAAAACCAACAATTATTTCTGGGGCAAATTCCTTTTTAACTTCAAAAAAATCTCCTTTGTCAATTAACCTTTCAATTACTTCCTTCATATCATACGGTTTATAAGAATCCGCGGGTATAACACTATCCAATTCATTGTCCAATCGTTCAGGATCATCTCCAGTATCAAAAATAGGAGGTTCTTCAGTATAATTGTCGGGCAAAAAAGATAACAATTTTTTGATGCTGTCAAAGCATTCTTTTTCATCCCTGCAACGGAAATCACACACACCCGAAACGGTCGCATGTACTTTAGACCCACCCAGCTCTTCCATGCTGACCTTTTCCCCTATAACACTCTCCACAATTCGAGGACCTGTAATAAACATGTGGCTGGTTTTATCAACCATAAAGATAAAATCGGTTAATGCGGGACTGTACACAGAAATACCGCTGCATGTTCCCATAACAGCAGAAATCTGAGGAATAACACCGGAAGCACAAGTATTAGGAAAAAAAACTGATCCACGGCCCTTTTCAGTCATTTGTGACGATGGAGTAGATCCCAACTTCTTTAAAACTTCTATCTCATTAGCATTCTCCATACGGGCGCCCGGAGAATCACTTAACCCAATTAATGGCACCCTCATTTGCAATGCCTTCTCAATAACTTTATACATCTTCTGTCCATGATGCCAACCTATGGAGCCGCCTCGAATAGTTGCATCTTGGGAGTAAACAAAAACGCGTCGTCCATTCACACTTCCATAACCAGCAACAATCCCATCACCTGCTTTCCCGGACAAATGATCTATCAACATACCTATTTCTACAAAACTACCAGGATCAAGCAAGACATTCAAACGCTCTCTCGCTGTCGATTTTCCCTTAGCATGTTGCTTTTCAATCCTATCTTTTCCACCTCCGAGTAAGGCTTTAGCTTTGATATCTTGTAACTCTTGGATTCTCTTTTTAACCAAATTTTCTTCTTTCTTTGTAGCCATTCTCTTTTTTCCTTAATTCCTTATTTATTTCCATTCAATATTACTACAACTTAAACCTTTCTTCATACTCACCAAAAACATCCCGAAAAACATCGCACATTTCTTGCAATGTGGCATATTCCTTGGCACAAACAATAAGTGGTGGTATTACATTTGCGTTAATATTCATTGCAGCTTTTCTCAATTTTTCTAATGACTTTTTCACACCCTTATTATGACGTTCTCTTTTTACTGCTGCTAAATTCCTTTTTTGCAATTCTTCAGCTTTCTCTCTGTCTTTTGGATCATAAGGATTTTTTACATGAGTTTCTATTTCCACATCAAGCTCATGTTCACCTGTAAAACAATTAACTCCAACCTGATATTCCTCCCCTTTCTCCATCATCTTCTGTCGTTGATAAGCGCTTTCAAAAATTTTATGCTTGATATAACCTGATTCTATAGCTGCTACAACACCTCCCATGGAGTCAATTTTATTAAATTCTTTCCATGCAGCATCTTCTATCTCATTCGTCAAAGATTCCATATAATATGAGCCAGCAAATGGATCTATAACATCCAGTATTTTTGCCTCGGTTAAAAGAATTCGTTGAGCATCTTCTGATAGCTGTCTTGCCTCAAGACTCCATCCAAGACCCGAAGGCTCATCAAAAGGCGGAAAAGCACTTGGAGGTCCACCAGACAATCCTGATGCTACAGCCCCAATGACAGATCTTGTTAAATTATTAAGCAGCCTCTGGGCGGTAGTATTACAGCGGCCTATATGTGCACCTCGGTGTTGTCTTATAATCATACTCTTCCGTTTCTTGGCGCCAAACTTATCTCTCATCATAGTTGCATACATCCTTCGGGCAGCTCTTTGAAATCCAACTTCCTTTAAAAACTCCATATCACCGCCAAAGGCATTAATAGTGAATTGTGGCGCAAACTCATCAATATCTAACCCAGCATCTATACCAACTTGACAATATGTTGCCATGTTCGCCATGCTATAAGCCAAATCTTGTTCTCTAGTGGCGCCAGCTTCACGTATATGATATCCTCCACCACTAACTATATTTACATGAGGAGTATTTTTTGCTAGAAAGACTAAGCTGTCCCGAAATAATCTTAAAGCTTTTTCAGGCGGGAAAATATATGTCCCACGCGCCACATATTCCTTCAATATATCATTTTGGGGAGTAGCCCTTAATCTCTCAAAAGAGATACCTCGCTTCTCTGCCAAAGCAAGATACATAGCAATAAACACATTCACTGGTGCATTGATTGTCCAAGCGGTAGCAATTCTATCAAGGTTTAAATTTCCTTGAAACGGTTCGTAAATAGTTTCAAAGTCTCGTAAGGTATCAATACAGACTCCAACTTTTCCGACCTCTCCGGCGATGCTAGGATTATCCGAATCATAACCTAATTGTGTAGGAAGGTCGCAAGCTAAATTGGGACCGCTTTGAGAGCCTATGGCTATCATCTCCTTGTAATAATCCCGTGTAGATTCTGGAGAACCATATCCGGAATACTCTGCCGCGCGTGTTTGTCCACTTGCCCCTCTTTTGAATCTACTTGTTTCTGAGGCTCTTACAAATTCTTCCAATGCTGCGTTTGGATGAAACGGATAGGACCCCGCAGTAAAAGGATATTCACCAGGAAAGCCAACTTTCCCTAGAAAATCAAAGTCTCCTAACTCGACTGGTGTATAAAATTTAGAAGGAGATTTTTGCAGATATCTGAAATGAGAAAGGGCAGTTTCTACAGTTTTCTTTTCCCATTGTTGCTTTCGTTTAAAAATTTTATTCGACTTATTATCCATTTTATACCTCCCATATTCTACCTTATTTTTATCTGGATCTGTGGTCCTAATGTGGGTTTCGCTGAAACTGTTAAAAGTTAGAGCAACAGTCCATTAGTTGTAAAACAAACTTACTCACATTTCGTACCTGAAAACCCAGGATACTTGCTGCATAAAGACTCTAAACTCGCGCTGTGCTTTTTCAACCTAACTTTGTATTCATAAAGATATTTATTGAATTGGTATTTTTAATATATCGTATAACGTTAATGTCAAAATAATTTCTATATTGCAACCTTATTTATGAGGGCGTGCTACAGTGAGAGTATGCTAAAATTAGTTGAAATTTAGAGTAGCAGCTCCTAATATTGCTGAAATTTTGAATCATCATAAAAATTATTAGCTTCAGATAATAGGACTTTAACCTTCATTTATCTCCCCTTGAAAATTGGACTCCTTTTTTCCAGAAATGACTTGAACCCTTCTTCTCTGTCTTCGCTGTTCCGGCAGACATCAATCGCCATTTTTTCAAAATCCAGGGTCTGCGCAAGATCCATTCTACAAAAATTCTGAAGTCCTCGTTTTGTAAGTGCTATAGGAATTGGGGCATTGTTTGCAATCTTTTTTGCAAGTTTTCTGGTCTCTTCCGCAAGTTCATCATGCGGGACGACCCTGTTAACCATCCCTGTTTCTAAGGCCTCAAGCGCATCAATAACTTCTCCTGAGAATAGCAATTCTGCTGCCTTTGCATAGCCCACCAATCGAGGAAGGAAGTAGATTCCTCCCCAATCTGGGAATACTCCCCTTCTAACAAAGACTTCCCCAAATCTCGCTCGATCACTGGCGATACGTATATCACATGCCAGGGCAAAGTTACACCCGCCCCCGGCAGCTACACCATTGACTGACGCAATCACAGGTTTTTCCACCGAGTTGATTAAAAGTACAATTTTTGTAAAGGTGAGTCGTTTATTAGTGGCCGTTTTGCCTTGGACCTGTGTTGTACCTGCTACAAATTCATCCACATCACCTCCCGCGCAAAAGGCCTTTCCTGCGCCTGTAATGACGATAACTCTCACATCATTATCTGTACAGGCAACTTCAAGGGCCTCCAGGATTTGTTCTCGCATGTTTCCAGCAAAGGCATTTAATTTTTCAGGGCGGTTCAAAGTTATAGTCCCTATTCCCTCATTTTTATCAAATAGTACATATTCCCATTCCATCTTACTCCTCTTCTTCAATTCCCTTGGCAATGTTAGAGACAACCTTTTCAATGGTCAATATTTCATCTATCAGACCAGCTACCTGACCACAGGGCATTATAGAAAGTTGCCCGTCTTGGCCATCCTTTACATACAGATCATCGGCTTCCTGTTTAATATTTTCTATATCCTCCTGTCTTTTTTCCATCTCGAGGATTCTCTGGGCGGCCTGGTTGTTTAATACCCTCAGGGGAAGTGCTCCTTTACCGATGAGGACGGTCGAATCACTCTTTGCACTTAGGATCATATGCTTGAAATATTCTGGCACTGGGCTCTCCTTGGTGGCTAAGAAACGGGTCCCAACTTCCGCACCGCCAGCACCAAGGGCCAAAATGGCCTTGAAGGTGCTGGTATCTGCAATTCCACCGGCTGCTACTACCGGTATTTTCACAGTTTTTACCACTTGGCGAACGAGACAGAAAGTCGTGATCCCATTCTTTCCTACATGCCCCCCTGCCTCAATGCCACTCGCAATAACTCCATCTATGCCTGTATCCTCGGCTTTCTTAGCCATTTCTACAGTAGAAACCTTATGCAAGACTTTTAAGCCAGAATTTTTTATCTTTTTAATAAATTTCTTGGGATTACCGGCTGATGTGGTTATGGTCTTGATTCCTTCTTCAATAGCAACTTCAATTAATTCATCGATCCTGGGCCGATAGATTGGAAAATTTACTCCAAAGGGTCTATCTGTTAATTTTTGGGCCTTCTTTATTTCTTCCCTTAATTGTTCAGGTGTCAGGCCAGATGCAGCAATCTGACCAAATCCTCCGTATTTGGATACAAGGGCTGCCATTTTGCCAAGTGTGATCAAACGCATTGGGCCGAGAATAATTGGGTATCGGACACCCAGGATATTTATAAGTGCTTTAACCATTTATCTTTCCTTCCAATTTTTCAAAACAGATTGTTAATACAAATGCTATTTTTCTATCATACGCCCATAAGCATAACTAGCCATAGGGATAAGATAGGGGAAAGTATGATAGCAATCAGTCCTTCTATCTCCTAGATATAAAAAGGGAGGACATACATGACGATACCTGCTTAACTCAAGATGATCGCATGAACTTAGCCGCCTGCGGCGGAACTTTTTTGACAGGATTAATCGTTCGACCTAGAGGCTCTCGACAGGCACGATTAACAAGATTTTCTTTATATCCCCTCGACAAGCTCGGGGCCTGAGCCTGTCGAAGGCCTGAAAATCGCGTCAATCCTGTCTAAAAAATGGGATTTCCTATACTATTAAATTAAGCTGAATAATCACAATATCAGCCCAATGTGAGCATAACGCCTATGCCTCATAAATCTTATGTTCATTGTGATCACATCATTATATTTGACAAACTCGTAAAAAGTCCCATCTCCCCTCCCCTTGTGGGAGGGAATGAAGCGGAAGCGGATATAAGTAGTTGAATTGCTGCCTTTTTCATCCTCATCCCCAACCCTCTGCCATCGAGGGAAAGGGATTTTTTAGACTTTTTACTAAAACATAATATTTGGAATAAACAAAGATATACTTGGAAATATTATAAGTATAATTAATGTAATAATATCCATCATTAAAAAAGGTACTATCCCTCTAAAAATAGTAGTCATAGGAACTTCCGGAGCTATTCCGCCAATGACAAAAACGTTTGCGCCATGGGGAGGCGTAATTAATGCCATTTCCATCATTTTGACAATAATGACTGCAAACCAAATTGGATCAAAGCCAAGTTCAACGATAGCAGGGAAAACAACAGGCATAGTCAAAGCAATCTGACCAATTAGATCTAACGCTGTACCTAGGACCAAATACATGACGAGTATCAAACCGAGAATAACATATCGGTTGGCCGGAATACTTATAATTGCATTTACAACTGCACCAGATATTCCAGATAAAGCAAAAAAACGTGAAAACAATATTGCCCCAAAAATTATGACCAAAATCATGGCCGTAATTTTCAAACTGCTTTGAAGCGCTAAAATAAAATTCTTATAGCTCATCCGTTTAAGAATGAAAGGGACAAAGAAAGCGAAAAACGAACCCATACCAGCTGCTTCAGTAGGGCTAAATATACCCCCATAAATTCCTCCTAAAATAAGTAACATGAGGAATACTACAATCCATATTCCCGGCAGTTTCAAGCTCTGAAGCTTCTCTCTTAGGTTAAAAACAGGAGATTTGGGAGCATATGAAGGTTTGAATGATACGAGTGAGAAAATCATGATTGCATAAAGAAAAGCACTAAGAATTCCTGGCAAAATCCCGGCCATAAAGGCCCTGCCTATAGACTGTTCGGTAAAAACGCAATAGATGATCATAATAATGCTGGGAGGAATCATGCTACCCATGGTACCAGAAGCGGCAAGACATCCTGTGGCGAGCTCGTCTATATAATTGTATTTTTTCATTATTGGGTATGCTATAGCACCCATCGTGGCGGCTCCTGCCATACTTGAGCCGGTGACAGCTCCAAATAAAGCGCAAGCAAATGTTGTTGCAATCGCCAGTCCGCCGGGAACGCGACCGAACCAAATGTATAGTGTTTGATACAATTCAGCTGCAATCCCAGAATAAAATACAAATTGACCCATCAAGATAAATAATGGAATACACATAATTGTCCAGCTATTGCCGTAGTCCCATGCAACACCCATAAATTGAGTCAAGGCTACCTCAAAACTGCCGATTATCCAAAACCCGATAAATCCCATGATCCCTAGTGCGAAGCCTATTGGTATTCCTGATAGTATTAAAACAAACAAAAATGCAAAAGTAATAATAGCTATAACTACCTGAAATTCCATAATTACAGTCTCCTTAGAGTTCGTACATCAATCAACCTGCTCTATCGTTTTTAATCTGGTTTTCAGTTTGACTACCAGAATTAATCTCTTTTCTTCGCTGTGAAAAAAAATTCTGTTATTTTTCCCTGATAATCCTTGTTGGATAATTGATTCTTTCCCATGGCTTGATTTCATATGACTTCTTGGAAAACCTGCCAGTAATAAGGAGGCACTCTAGACACAATCTTCAAAAATTATAAATAACCAATATGAATCAAACTATATCCCTTCATTTATTGTTTTTTGCCCATTCTATCATAACAATATTTCCAGTATCGTTAAAAAATACTTTCAAGTCCATAGTACCTGACATAAAATGACATCTTTGAAGCACTCCACGATATCCTTTGTATTCATAAACTTTTGCAGACCCCAAAGAAACAAATGATCCATGACTTATTATGACATCTTGCCAAAAAGACTGTAGCTTTTGTTCTGCAGATGAAAAAGGGCTTCTCAATTCTTCAAGATTAAAATATTTAACTGCTCTGTCATACGTACCTCTGTTGAGAAAATCTATAAGAGATATTGTTTTGGATTGTAAATCATAAGGTGGAACCATGTGTCTTTTTGCTATTCTGATATCATTTGCTTCAACCAATAAGTTTGGAAGAACGATGAATATAAGAAGCATGAATGAAAAGGAATAATATTCGCGTATCAGTCGAGGCATTTTTAACTCAAAAATATATAGAAGTTTCCTACTTTTTGGTCTCCTTTTAGGAGAAGGTAAAGTCTAAATATCTTTGCCTTTATGATTCAGCTTCATCAATATATTTTTTTGGCACTACCGCAGATAAAAATAATTGGAATACAAAAAAAAGGCTAGCTACCGCCATAAAAATAATAAACGGATACCATGGCCACTCAGTTTCCTCGAATCGTTTGTCTACGCGAAGTGTATACGATATATAGGCAAAAGCTTTATACGTTAATAGTGAGTATAATAATGCCCCAGATGCAGCAGCAATTCTTTCCATGTAATTTTGCCACCTAGGACTAAACATATTAACAAATAGCAAAATTCTAACATGTCCTTTTTCAAACCAACAGTATCCAATCCCTGAAAATATACTAATCAAAAATGCAATTCCGACTGCTTCCGTTGAGCTTTGAAATCCTTTTGAAAGAATGTACCTAAATACTACAGAAGTTAATATCATGCATGCCATAAAGATCATGCAAACTACGCCGACCCATGTAAACATCCTGCTTAGGTTCTTGGTCTTTTTGTATATTCCTCCAACAAATGACATATTCATCTCCTTCTCATCATATCAAAATGGCTAATTGATTAGAGCAATACTCTGTCACTTGATTTTTCTATTACTTTTAGAACCTCGTAAAATGCGGATTTAGGGGGCTGATCCCCCTAAATCCGCAGATACCCATTGCCCTGCTATACCCTAATATCCAAGCTCACTCATAGGTACGGGATTTTCCTTTTGCATACGCCCGAATTCTTCTAGGCTCAAATCTCTATATTTTTTACAACGCTCTTGAAACTCATTGTAGAAATCTCTTGCCGGATAACCTTTCTTTTCCAGGAGTTCAATTTCTTTATCAATGACGGGTTTTGCCGCCTCTTTTAATCTCGCCAGTTCTCTGCCTCTGATATCTTGAAATTTTACACCTTGTTTCTCCAAGAACTCTTTGTCCTCTTTTGGATTACCCTCATAGGACTTAGACCACCAATAAGTTGCCTCCCTGTTGAGCTCATAGAGTATTTTCTGTATATCCTTCGGTAAAGAATTATAGGTGTTCTTATTCATAATTGCTCCGCCCATCACAGCAGCGAAACCAGCTCCGTCGAACATAGTGATATGCTTGCCAACCTCAAAAAGCTTATGCGATATAATCCCTGGAAGCTCCTTTAAGGCACCGTCACACAAGCCTCTTTGAATAGCCATATATATCTCACTAGAAGGGATTCTGACAGCTGTCACATCATAACATTTCTCCATAACCTTCGCCTTCACTCCTCCTGATGTCCTTATCTTCATTCCTTTAAAGTCATCCAAATTTGTAACCTGTTTTCGGCCGAGGTATGAATAAAGACCAAATGGAGCAAGCCATCCTACCATAACTCCTGCTCTATCGAACTGTTTTTTGAAATATTTGGCATATAACTCCTCCCCAGCTCGACTCGCAATATGAGTATTCGCAAACAAAAATGGTGAGGCAACCAATCTCATCATTGGAAATAGACCTGGTGCATAACTCGATACCCATAAGAGATCAAGGTCAGCAGTTCCAGCAGCAACCTGTTCGGCCTGTTCTTTTGCTGAATAAAGGGAGGCCCCATAGAAAGCTTTAGTTTTGACACGCCCGTTAGTCCTTTTTTCTATCTCTCTACACCAAGGTCTTATTACATTTTCAGAAATGTGATAGGTTGATGCTACATAGGTGGCTGCTTTCAAGATTATGGGTTTGTCATCTGCATAAACTAATCTGGCAGAACTTAATACTACTATAGTTGCAATACTTAATAATACTATTGCTGCGTGATTTATTTTTTTGTGTGCAAACATTTTTTCCTCCTTTATCCTTTTTTAGTTGAGACGATCTTTAATTTTCACCTGCATACAAATCAATATTTTTTCACCTCCTTTCTTCTTTTTAACAGCCCATCACAAAATTCATAACATATTGAATTTCTTATTAAATTCAGGCTGTCTCAAAATCAATTCACCTCCACTTCAAAATCTTTTGTAATTACATATAGTTAAGCCTTATATTTCCTCGTCTAGATCCCTATTTTGACCTCCCCAAAAAGGGGGTGAGGTGAATTTTTGTAGGGGTCGGAT
>CAYTDY010000040.1:0-12520 GCA_964436665.1 uncultured Desulfobacteraceae bacterium | reverse complement strand
CATAAAGGGCATCGGCACACATGAGGAGCTCGGGTACAAAATATTCGTGTTTATCATAGAGATCACCGACGATCTCCATTCCTGCAGCAAGACCGTTCATAACAGCATCATAGGCATTCAGTCCCTCGTCCAAAACCTTCTGTGCAGTCTCTTTAGTTTTATCCTCGTCCATATCAACCACACCATCACTCAATGCCTTTAATAGTTCCTCTCTCAGTTCTTCTTTACTCATTTGTTGTTTCCTCCATATTTATTTTTAAATAGTGTAACATTTTAGCTCTTTGAAAACTACTCCTGGCCTTTATTCAAGGTCACATAGGTACCCATGGTGAGACGCATGAACATGGAGATGTCTTTTTTTATCTATGCCTTTAAACACAGACCCTCACAGGATCCCGATAATCGGGATGTAGAGCAACTCGGCCTTATCCGCTTATGCGGACAGTGCTCAGCCTGGCACATCCCGATTATCGGGATCACGCCAATGCATTTATTATAAGGCATGAGTAAAAAAAGACATACACGTGCTCCTTGACTGACAGTAATAAAAAAAAGACATCTCCATGCTCATGCACCAGTTAATTTCAAAGATCTAAAATGTTACTAAATAGTTAAATCTTTTGATTATTTAAGACAGCGTAATCCTAATTGCAATTCCGCTGGCCTGATAAAACGCCAGACCCGATTCTCTAAATTCTTCCCACAACTGGTGAGGGAAAACGACCTAATTTTTTAATAGTATTATTGATTGCTTTCAGGTTTTCGGATTTGACATCAGGCCAGATATCGCATCCAGGCCATACTGCATCTACACCTTCGTCAATACATCTTTTTATCGCCTCCTCTATCTCTTCGAATGAGGACTGGCCTGGCAGGGTAAATCCGTCATAATCCCCTAAAAGAAGGACTTGATCGCCGATTTTTCTCCGGCTTTCTGAGAGTGTGTTTTTGTGATCCACACTGATGGCCTCTGCTCCACAATCGTTCATCATCTCGATGATGAGATCTGTTGAGCCACAGATATGAAGAATTTTTGGTGAATCCCAAGATTCAAAGATTTTTCTCAGTCTTGGCTGGATAAGCATTTTAAACATTCTGGGGCTCAGAATATCTGCCCCAGTTCCCATCTCCCTCAGATTTACATAATCAGCCCCTATCTCACGATAATGCCTGCCCAGATCAATAATAAGATCTACAAGCCTATCCAGAAGAGCTTCAACCTTGGCCTTTTCTTTTATGGCCATTTTCATGAGTACATCCAGTTCCACCAGTTGTCCGGCAAGGGTAAACGGTCCCAAAATCCATGTGCCTATGGCATGGGTTTTGCCTATTTTCTCACTAAGCAGTTTAATAGCCTCAGAAACAACCGGCATTCTTCCCCTTTGCAAGTAATCACCGGGGATCTGTACCTCCTCAGGTGTTTTCCATTTCTCAGGGATAGTTGGAAAGAGTATATCTTCTACATCCTCATATATACTCACCTTTAGGCCGAATGCCTCTGGTATGGTACACATGTCGTAAGGCACAACAACCGAGTCAAACTCAAACATCTCCATGGATTTTATTGCAGAGCCAGCCATATTCTCTGCTGTGAGATGAATCTGGGGAAATCGGATATCAAGGGCCTCAATAGCCGGAACCGTTACCATCCCCTGTCCGCTGAAGCAGGGCATAGTGTCTATAGGTTGCCTGGTGAGTATTTTAATAACCCTCTCTTTTGATGTCATTGCAGCCATAAATCTGCTCCTTTTCAAATAAAGTTATCTTCTTTAACACCGAACCCTACCATCAAGCAAGCAAAAGAATCTAATCTGACCTTTACCACATATAAGGTCTATATAACGCTACGTTAACTATATCCCTTTTAATTGTTGCACAAAATCAGGAAAAAGCCTATTTAAAGGGTGGCTTTCTAAAGCAGGGAGTTCTTTTGTTTCTCCAAAGCACAATGTGGCTGTAAAGGCATCAGCCATTGCTATAGCCGGAAAAAGCCTGGTTGAGCCAGCCATAGGGCCGGAAAAAATCATATCGTGGTACATAGTCGCAGCCAATCCCTCCAAAGCAGCATCTGCTCCAGACCAACCTTTGAATCCCCACATCTCCCTTGCAGCCTTCCACATATAGGACCCATTCGAAGGAGCGCTGGCACAAGGGAATCCCCACTTTTCCTTAATCAGCCTATTGGCAAGAGAGCATAGAGCCACAGCCGGGCCGTTCATGACCGAGGTATCCACCATTATGCTTTCAAATTTGGCTCCCGCCTTTTCTATGGCATCTAAAAGCCTCTGTGTACCAGCTATACGACCTGTGGGCATCTGATCTTCCTGATCAAAGGCCACCAGAAGTACATGTTTGACTCCCATACCGGCAATCTCTCTAATCTCAGCTTCTAGTTCCTTCTCCCAGATAGTCAGACTGTTGTAAAACATCCTGTCCAAAAGCCCCTTTTCAGCGCAGTAACTCGCCCCTTCCAGCTTGGACTTCATAACCCAGGCATCGATACAGAAGGGCATGCCGGTCACGCTTGTCACGAAATCAATATATGTTTTAAATTCCTCCCCTGTGTTGGCAACGATATCGGCCATGCAGGGAATCCCTGTCTCTGCTGACAGTTTATCCGTCATCTTTAAGAGTTCCTCAGCCCTTTTTTTATTAAATCCTTCCTTTCTTTTGACCCCATCAAAGACCCTGTCTCCTTTTTGAAAAATGGAGGGCACAATCACTGTAGGATATTCGCCAGGCTGTCCTCCAAATCTAACACCACCTATTTCACATACCTTCTGCACGTTGCTAAATCTTACCATAACTTCTCCTTTCTTCAGATCATGACGATAAACTGCTTATTCGCATCAGGACTATCTCACAAATAGGGCAGAAACAGAAAAATTACAAAACTGAAACTGGCCGAAGCATAAACAAAGCTATCAATCATGATCAGGAACAGTATGAGTGAAAAAATTTTTTTGGTCTTACAGAAGCCTATCTTGCTTATGTCCCGAATAGTTATCATGATGGCCACAGGTGTATATATAGGACAGGTAGAGCTAACTTTATTCCCACCATTTAACCAGATCGGTAACCCTGTTTCTAATCTTAACAAACTCGGGATCGATTATGTTTCGGGGGTGGGGGAGATCAACAATGACCTCCTCCTTTATGCCGGTAGGTTTTTGGGTACATACCAGAATTCTCTCGGATAGGTATACTGCCTCTTCCAGATTGTGGGTGACAAAGATAACGGTTCGTTTGGTCTTTTGCCAGACCTGGACTAACTGATTCTCGATATAGAATCGTGTGCTTGTATCTAACTGGCCAAAGGGCTCATCCATCAATAAAAGGTCCGGCTGGGTTACAAATGCCCTGGCAATAGCCACCCGCTGTTTCATGCCTGCTGAGATCTGACTGGGATAAAAATCTTCGAATCCTGTTAACCCCGTTAGATCAAGGATGGCCTTGACCCTTTTATTAATCTCCTTCTTCGGGACCTTTTTTATTTCCAGCCCGATTTTGACGTCATCCCATATGGTGCGCCAGGGGATACAGGACGGCTCTTGAAACACAAAGGAGACATTGTGTTTCTTAAAGTCGATTTTCTCCCCTTTGATGGTTATAGTCCCCTCGGTAATAGGGAGTAGTCCGGTAGTCACATTACAGAATGTTGTCTTGCCACATCCCGTAGGGCCCACGACACACAGAAACTCACCTTCATAGATGTCGAAATCCATCTGGTGCAAGACGACCAGATCCTCAAAATGCTTGGAAAGATTGCGTACTTCGATTTTGGCCTTCCTTCTTTCCATAATTATCCCCTGATAAGGCTATTCAATCACCTCACACTGCCCTGTTATCTCGGCCCTTAATTTCAGGAATTCATAATCGGTAAGTTGTCTGGGTCGAGGCAAATCTATCTTATATTTTGATTTTATCTTAGCCGGCAGTTTTGACAGTACAATAATCCTCGTTGCCAGGTAGACTGCCTCTTCAATGTTGTTGGTGATGTAACCAATGGTCCTTTTTTCTTTTTCCCATATCCTCATAATTTCGATCTGCATGAGGTAGCGTGTCTGGGCGTCGAGATGACCAAAGGGCTCATCCATGAGCAGGAAGTCCGGATTCGTGGCATAGGCCCTGGCAATGGCCACGCGCTGCTTCATTCCTCCTGAGAGCTGCTTGGGAAAGTATTCCTCAAACCCATCTAACCCGACTAATTTGATGACCTCTTTGGTTCTTGTCTCAGCAGTTTGTGGATCTATTCCCTTGATCTCAAGACCCATGTATATATCATCCCAGAGGGTCCGCCACGGAATACAGGAAGGCTCTTGAAACACGAAGGAGATGTTTTGAATTTTCGGGTTGACTTCCTCCCCGGCAATTATAACATGTCCTGACGTGGGTTTGACAAGCCCTCCCAAGAGTCTGGCCAAGGTCGTTTTTCCGCATCCGCTCGGGCCCACAAGAACTAAAAATTCATTTTTGTGGACCTTGAATTTTATGTCCTCTAAGACGCTCGTGTCCTTGAATTTCATGCTTATATCGACATCAATCAATTCATATTCCATGTTTTCCCCTAATCAATTGAGACGGTCTCTTTCCACCTGAAGAGCCTTGTTTCCACAAAAATGAATATCTCGTTTATGAGAAAGCCTATGGCTCCAATCATCATCATGCCCACAATAATGTCTTCGATCCTGATCAATTCGGAGTATTTCAATATCAATACGCCAAGTCCAATATCCTCTCCTCCTATCATCTCTGCTGCCATAATACAGTCCCACGCGATTCCCATGCTAACTCTCGTGCTGGTGAATATTTCCGGCATGATGGAAGGGATTATGATCTTCCGGATGATATATAAACGCTTGGCCCCAAAGGACCTGGGCACATCAATATGTAAGGGGTTGACCGCTTTGATGCTGACGATGGTACCAATAAAAATAGGGAAGAAGGCACCTAACCAGATTATAAACACGTAGCGGGAAAAGCCGACTAAGAGGACAATGACTAAGGGGATCCAGGCGAGGGGAGGGATAAACCTTACCGGCTCAGTAATAGACTTGGTGCTGTTGTAGACTTTTGGATAGAGCCCCATCAATATGCCGAGGGGAATGCCCAGGATGCAGGCCGCAGCGAAACCGCTGAATATGCGCAGGGTGCTCTTGAAGATGTGCATGCCCAGGTTTATGCCATCCACATCCCCGTATCTAACAAGGCCTATAAATTCTTGAAAGACCACCCACGGCGTCGGGAAAAAAAGGCTTTTCAGTAACCATGAAAGTATCGTCCATGCAATAAAAAACATACACAGGCTAAAGACGTTGTAGCCAAAGTTTACTAACTTTTCGCCACCTGCATTTCCATTATTCGCCACTGAAGTCTCCTTAACAAAACATTCCGGATTTTTGACTTCTGGATCATTGAACTTGAGAAAAAATCATTCAATAGAGACCGTTGCTCTCCACCGGAAAAGCCGTTTTTCAGTCCCGAGGAATAATTCATTTGTGAGATAGCCGAGCAATCCAATGGATATCATGCCCGCGAACACAAGATCCATCCTTACAAGCATAGCGGATTTCCATATCAAACGTCCAATGCCCGTCATCGTGCCTCCAACCATTTCCGCTGCAACAATACACATCCAGGATATCCCAAGGCTTATCCTCATTGACCCGAAGACATTGGGAAGGATTGAGGGAATCACAATCTTCCTGACGATAAATGCACGGGATGCCCCTGCTACCCTGGCAACGTTAATATGGATAAGGTTAACCTGCCTGACGCTCCATAGGGTGGTGACAAATACTGGAAAGAACGACGCAACCCAGATAACGAACATGTACCGGGTAAACCCGAGCAAAAGAACAATGGCCAGGGGAATCCAGGCAACGGGAGATATAAAACGGACAGGCTCGACAATAATCCTTGTGCGCCGATAAATCTTCGGAAAAAGCCCCATTAACAGGCCGACTGGAAAGCCGACAAGACAGGCAGCGCCGAACCCGCCGAATACGCGTATGATGCTGGTGTAGAGATGGGTCCACAATCTAATACCTTCCACATCCCCTACGGTGACTATCTCTTTGAAGCCTGATATAACTTGCCGTGGAGAAGCAAAGTAAGGCGAATTCTGCCACCAGGCGATAAGGAACCATAAGACCACAAACACTGTGAAAGTGAACAAATTAAGGCCCATGGTTTTCATTTTTTCCGTGGAGTTATTGGCCATGGAATTCTCCCAAAACTGCTGCTTTTCAAACCGATTGGTTTAATTACGTATTATGTGGTTATTCTACGAAACCCATGAAACCCGTACCCTGTAAAAGCTAACACACAGTCCGCCTAAAAATTGCTTGATTTGCTTTTTGCCGGATGGCGTCTTGAAAAAGCCACCCGGCAACAGGTTGGTTTTGAAAGCAATTTCCCTATTTCATATTGCGTAGGTATTCCATTAAGAATTCAGGATGATGGACCTGTGCAATGAATTTATCAATGTTAGCAGCGGCACCTTTTTTTATCTTCCCGCCCCTTATAAGCCCCTCGGCCTGCATCTTATCGCTGTCTATATTCACGTATGGAGGGTAGGGATGCGGGGTAATGGCCCATGCCTTCAGGACCACATCTTTTGAAGTATTTGTATACTTCTGTACAAGATCTATTGTTTCGTCATGATTTTTCTTGCTTGCCCTTTCATAGTCGTATGCCCTCATGAAGGCCCTGATTACCTTTCTTACAGTCTCAGGTTCCTCTCTAAGGAGTTCACCCCTGGCCACGAGTACACAGCACTGATGTCCCGGAATGATATCATTGGAGGTCAGAATGATATGACCATAACCCAGCTTTACGGCCTTGTTACAGTGAGGCGACCAGGCAATGTAACCGTCTATCTCTCCTTTTTTCAGAAACATGGGCATGTCGGTTACCGCCATGTATTTATGTTTTATCTTGATGTGATTTCTCCTGGCAACCATGTCAACCATTGAATCCTGGATGGAACCTATCCCCGGGGTACCCAGGTTTTTGCCGTCCAGGTCTTTAGGAGTTTTGATGGAATGCTTGACAATAATACTGGAGCCCTCGGTGTTGCCGCTGGCTAATATAACCACATCAACGCCTCGGGCCCTTGTGATCATGGTGGGAACGCATCCACAGGTTCCGAAATCCACCTCTTTGGCAGCAAGGTGCTGCATGACGTAGGCCCCAGCCAAGTACTCACCCCACTCAACTTGAAGCCCTTCTGCCTCCAAGAATTTCTTTTCCTTCATTAGCATGGAAGCGAAATTATGGACCTGATCCGCCAACAGATAGCCAAAATGAATTTTTTTCATTTCAGCCCGGCAGGCTGTGGGCTGGAACCCCATCACAAAAATGAAACTTGAAATAAGTATTAAAAGCAATAATCCCTTTTTCATTTTACCCCTCCTGATAATAAAAGATTAAAAAAACCAAATAGACCGCCTAATCTTGTTTTTCTATCACCCCCTTTCTTGTTACAGGCTTATAAATCAAAGCTCCAGTTGTACTGTTACCACCAAATTTCAGATATTTCAACCGCTTATCTTTTAAAACCAATTAGTAAGATACATATCAGAGGAAATCAACAAAAATTCACCCTTTTGTATACACTGTTTTAAATATTCCGCAGTGGTGTTCTCTGAGGTGTTAATACTATCTTCAGACTTCTGGCCTCTTTCCTCCATAAGGCAAGCTGCTAAATCACTTAAAACCTCCTCGGTGATAACCGGAATGGCTAAGGCGACAGAGTTTGTTATACCTTTCCCTGTCTCTGTCTCAGACTCTTTCATGTCCTCTGGGTCCATCCCAAACATATCGGCTGCAACGGATAAGGCCCTGTGTTCCGGTGCGCTTCCTGTTCCGGAGCCTATCACAACACCCGGGGCTTTGTTTAGCAATATCTTGCTTCCACCCCTGATGGTTTTCAGGTGGCTCGTTTTTGAGGAGGTCTTATCTTCAGGAGACAATTTTTTAAAGAAGCAATTGTATATATACATCCTGGCAAATTCTATCTCATCTAAATGAAAGGAGGTCTCATAAATATCGCCTTCCAGGGAAAGGCATGCGGCCTGAATCTCCTTCCTTCTAAGTATGTCGAGAAGAAGTTTTGCACCATTGTAATTGCCTTCTTTGTCATCGGCTGGTTGGCTGGCAAAAACAAGTGACTCTACCAGTCCCAGACGCTCGTTAGGGGCCGGGCCGGGATATCCAAGAACCCCATTTAACCATATCCTATGGGCACGGGTAAATACCCCCCTACCGGTTACAGGCACGCTGATCATAGCCGCAGTTCCTGAGGTCTCCGCACAACAGGCCGTTGTAACCACATCGATATCAGAGGCCTTCAGTTTATGCCCACCTCGAATCTCCTCCATTAATTCCATTTCGGTTAAAACTACAGCACTACCATCTTTAATTTTCTTATTGATAGAGGGGATTGATTTTTCTTTGCCAGCCATAACTTACTCCTCAGATTCCGGAATTGGTTCGATCGCCTCAACCATATGAACTACCCTCTGGGGTAAGTGATACCTTTCAATATTATCAATAAGCTGGATCATACACCCCGGGCACGTGTTAATAACAACATCCGTACCTGTTCTTGCTATGGAGTCAATCTTATTTTTGGCGATCTTTTTGGACAGGCTATAATGGTCTACATTAAATGAGCCTCCCATGCCGCAACACCCAGTGTTATCCATCTCCACAAAGTTATCCCCGTAGACCTGTTTTAAAATTTTACGTGGCTGCTCTACTATTCCCTGATACCGCGCCAAATGGCATGGGTCGTGGTATGTAACACTGGTATTCTCTGGCAATATTGAACGATATCGAAGGGGCTTGAAATCAGCCAGTTCTATTAATAACTCGGAAATATCTCTGACCCGCGCCCCAAAGGCCTCGAATCGGGCCCTCTCCTCTTCATTCCTTGACAGGTAGTTTGCCCACCCATCCTTCAAGGCCGAACCACATGTAGCACAGCCAGTTACAATAAGATCCACATCTAATCCGGAGAAAACCTCAAGATTATGCAATGCCATTTCCCTGGCAGTTTCAAGATCACCGCTGGTAAAAACAGCGATCCCACAGCATCCCTGTTTTTTGGGAAAAGCAACCTCCACGCCTAATCGGTTGAGGAGTTTGATTAAGGCTTTACCTACCTCTGGAAAGCTGAATTCCGTAGCACATCCTGAAAAATAGGCCACCCGCATGTTCCTGTTCTTAACAGTGGCTACTGGAGGGTTTTCTTTTGGAATTTGTTCGCTCAAAGACTTTTTTGCAATGGAAGGAAGTTGTCTTCCACCTCCCAAACCTGCAAGAAATACAGGGAGATGCCGGATTTTTCCCTCAGTCTCAAGGGGAATATGATGTAGTTTACCCTCTGGTTCTTTGGTGACAGGAATAAGCCACTGAAGCTTTGAAGCAGCCCTGAGCGCCTTTCTCATCTGATTTCTATCCTTTAACAGCCTCCGAAAGGGAATTGATTTGTAAACAGGAAGGCCTTGCCCTTTTGCCAATTCTGCTCTTGCAGCCACAACTAACAGATCATTTCTCACCCCTTGAGGACATACCATAGTGCACCTTCTACACAACGTGCATTTAGTAAAACGATCTTTAAGGCCGGCAACCAGATCTTTGTGGTTATCAATAACCTCGTTTATCAAGCGGTTACGGCCCCTGGCAACATAGTCTTCGTCTTGCTCTTCTGCATATACCGGACAGACGTAAAGACATAGCCCGCAGCTAACACATTTTTCAGCCTGCTCACGAACCAGGTTTATCTCCTCCAATCCTTTCATATATCTCCTTTACCCTGTTAGAACGCCCCCAGCGGAAGCGCGGGTATGCCATCCAAAATGTTATTCCGCTTTTCCACGTGGGGTATGATATCCCGTGTGAAATCTAACAGGGTTTACTTATTGCAATAACCCTTAACCCTGCCATTCATGCCATATCTTCAATTCAAGGTCGGAATCATTTAAAAGAAACTCTCCTTTCTCCATGATCTCTTTCAGGTACTCAGCCACAAGCTCTGCGCGATAGCGATTCGATTGACGGAAAATCACCGGGATATCGGTGTCAAGGGCATGGACATGACCCATGTTTCCCTTAGGAACGTCCTCTTTACCCTTGAAGGCACCCCCCGGGCAATTTGCCGTACATGCGCCACAGCTAAAACAAAGGGACTCATCAATCTCTTTATCCTTCCATGAAATAGCACCCATGGGGCAGTAATATTCGGCAGGGCATTGAAAGGAACAGTAAATACAACGATCCGGGTCAAATTCAACTTCAAGCTTTGCGCCGGACCAGATATCGGCATAGGTGCCCTCTGTAACGCCAATTCGATCCCCTATATCGGCAATCACTAAGCGAATATTCTCATCCAGGCAGTTTGATATATCATCAAGGATATCCTGATTTAGGATAGGAAAGGGCACGGCAATACCGTTGGTTACCTCTACCCCGTAACTTGTCTTGAATCCGCCCATGAATTCCGGATCCATCTGAAACATATCTGCTGCAACCGAAAGGGATCTCATGCTGGGAACACTGCGAGTTCCATAACCAATCAATATCCCTGGTGCCTTATTTAACAGTAACTTCATTCCTGCTCTGAATATCCTTGAATGGGGATCGTTTTCAAGGGGATTCAGCTCGCCACTTCCGCTCATACCAAGTCCCCCAAGCACCGGTAACGATCGACAGGAAAAAATAGATGTGGGGTTTTCCCGATAGGACTTATGGTTCTTGATATTGACAAAGGCATAATAATTCTGAAAAGCGTTACGAAACGTAGTATATCGTGCAAACGGAAGCTTATCCAGGGTGAATGACGTATAAAATGTCTTCCCCTCGACAGTCAGACACTCCACTTCGATTTCCCTTCTTTCAACGATATCCCTTAAAAGATACCCTCCCCCATAGCGCCCTACATGATCTACACTCTCTGTGGTACCATATATCACTGTATCAACCATGCCTGAGCCTTCAATCGGGTTAGAGCCCGGCCAACAGGGAACCCCATTTAACCACATCTTTTCAGCCCGCTTAAAGGCCCCTTTCTCTGCTACCGGAATCACCACCATAGCCGAAGTGCCCGACTGAATAGCCCGAGTGCCTGTTGTTACCACATCAACATCTGATACCTTAAACTTATATCCGCTCCTGACCTCCTTTTTGAATTCCATAGCCGTCATAACCACGGCCTCTCCTTTTTCCAATTTCTTATTTATTTCAGAAATAGTCTTTGTCTTTTTCTTCATCGCCATGCAGATTCTCCATTAGCTTACAAGTTCGATCTGGCCCCAGGCCCCCATCTGCCCTTCAATCAGAATCAGGACTCCAAGAACTCCCATTTCCTGGGCCCTTCTAAGTCCCTCTTTTATATCGGATGGTCTTTCTATGAAATTTGCTATCCCTGTAGCCGCAGCGTCTGCCATTGATGCGGAATGCCCTACCACCATCACAGCATCTGCCCTGCCATAACTTAAGGAATGACCTAATTTCCCGGATGAAGTGCACACTCCAAGAGGCTTTGGGGAAGCCTTGATGGCGATTCTCAGACCTAAAACGTCTGAACTTTCGGCCAGGAGCAACATTTCCCTCCTCTTCTCAGAACGGATAAAGATATCTCCCCCATTCTCGACAATAATATCCCGGCTGTATGGCAAAAGGCCTAATCCAACATATTCAGCAATGGCACCTGCCACAGAGGCCATCGGGCCCACATCGGCCTTTGAGGCTGCTTCAACCATCGTTTTAATAATCTTGGGGGCAAAGGGATCCGGTTCAACTGGAGAGAAAGCCCTTAGAAAAGATGGGTTCCTATCAATGTAATCTTCGATCTGTTGTCTATATTTATGCACGAACACTGTAGCCTCTTCTTTCAGGTCCCTAAATCCTGAGACCAGCAAGTCGGTCTGTTTGACCAGGATCCTGGATGTAATAAGATCACCTGTTTTTACGAGAGACCGATATACCTCAGAGGTTATTTGAGCTGGTAAAATCAAGGTATCTTTCTCCCTACTCGGAGATATCAATGTCCCCCATCTCACGGAGTCCCTTCTCAACTAATGTAAAAGCTATGTCCTGAGGATATCCAAAATAGATCGTCTTCATGCTGCATCTTGTTGCACACGCTGGCCAGAACCCCTTCTGAGTTCTATCGAGACACGCATCGCACGATATAATGTTCCTATCTTCTTCCTTATCCTTAGGACAGGTAGTCCAGAAATTATCCGGTCCATAATAATCACATGGTGATTCACAATGCCGACACGCTAATGGAAGATATAATGTACGGCTATCTCCATTGCCATTTTTCCTTTCAACAGTAATGGGTCTAAAGGACCCAAACATACCACTCATATCACCATGTTCTATCTGACACGCTAATTCACAGGCTCCACAGGAAATACAGCGATCAAGATCAACCAGCATCAGGAATTCTTCAGGATCGTATTTTTTTAAATCAACAGTTTTTCTTTTCTCGAAATTTGTACTGACA
>CAYTDY010000039.1:0-12568 GCA_964436665.1 uncultured Desulfobacteraceae bacterium | reverse complement strand
GGCATAACATAGCCACAAATTTTTGACTTGACTTTCACCGGAATAACATAGGAGGAAAGGCTATGATGCTGGAATGGATTCGCATTCATGAAACCGTTTTCTGGTGGATAGGTGCATTTTCAATGGCTACCTTTGCAGGAACAATGATCGTGATCCCCATCTTAGTTGTTCGCATCCCAGCGGATTATTTCAAGCGTGAGAAGCAAAAACCAGATCGTCTCTACAATAGACAGCATTCGGCCATACGCCTTATAGGCCTGATTCTCAAAAATATTATCGGCATTATTTTTATCATAGCAGGTCTGGCAATGTTGCTGTTGCCAGGCCAAGGCTTAATCACTATCCTGATTGGTATAATGATGATAAACTGCCCAGGAAAACTCGCAATGGAACAGCGCATCGCTCAGCAACCAACTGTGTTACGTGCTATCAACTGGATGCGAGCTAAGGCAAACCGGCCAGCGCTACAGTAGACTGCACTAACTATATACAAATTCTAAAGGGGAGAAAAGAATATGAATGAATCTAAAGCCCAATTAAAGACACATCATGAATTTTCTGACTATCTCTATTGGAATTTGGTTGCTGCAGTACCTATTATTACGGCGTGTATCGCTATTTTAAAGAACTCCATTATGTGGTTAATTCTCTATATTATCGCATGCATCTTACTTATTATTGTTGTATACAGATTTTACTGTACCCACTGTCCACACTATACTCAAAGTGCCAATACGACTAAGTGCATGTTTTTTTGGGGCATCCCAAAATATTTTAAATCAAGACCTGGACCTTTAAACTTGTTTGAAAAGGCCGTGTCTCTAATTGCACCCACAATCCTGATATTACTTCCTCTCTATTGGTTAAGCTTACAGCAAGATTTATTAGTAATATATCTTCTGTCTTTGGCTGTATTAGGTTTAACAATAAGAAGGAATGAATGTGGCCGATGCATCTACTTTCATTGTAGGGTGAACTGTGTACCAGAAGATGTAAAGAATCAGTTTTTAGATGCTAATCTCACCTAACATTAAATCGCTAAAACTGATCTCGGTACCCGCCTTGTGGCTGGCTCAGGACAGCTTGACTCAGGCGTCAGACAATAAGAGAATAATTATGAAAGGAGCTACATATGAATAAAATGATAGCTTTTTGCGGTTCAGGCTGTCATAAATGTGGGGCGTTTGTGGCAACAAGAAATGACGATGACAAAAAGAGAGCGGAAATAGCGCAACTCTGGTCAAAGCAATATAATGCAGATATTAAACCTGAAGATATTAATTGTGATGGCTGCAAATCAGTTGGCGGTAGTCATTTCAATTACTTTAATGTGTGCGAAATCAGAAAATGCGGAATGGAAAGAGGCTTAGAGAATTGTGCTTATTGTAATGAATATCCCTGTGAAAAGCTTGAGAAGTTCTTTGAGATAGCACCAGATAATAAGAAACAATTGGATTCAATAAAAAGCCGACATTAGCTTCCAAACACATCCGTAGCAAAGGCTAACGTGATTACCAAGCAGGTTGGTTCTGGTGTTATACTAAAATGTTTCTGGATTACCCGCATATTCTGTAGGCTATGTTAACCTCTTGCAGTGGATCTTATTGGCAGGAACAAGTGTTCCTATAGCTCAAGTAGGAGTGCGGGTTGTAGATGTCCTGCTAACAAAGCAATTTTACAGATTTAAAAAGGCTTTTTCTGACTACGATTTTATTCATGTATCATCTTTTCTTTTGGAACAAAGAAAAATACATCTAAAATAAATAAGCATAAAAGGCAAAGGAGCACATATGCAATTTTTCAAATATCATGCACTCGGCAATGACTATATTGTATTAAATCCTGCCGATGTTGGTAGCCAATTAACGTCTCTCCAGATCCGATTGATCTGTCATCGCAATTATGGCATTGGGTCCGATGGCATTCTTATTGGTCCATTCATATCTTCAGAAGGTGATTTTATCTTGCGAATTTTTAACCCCGACGGCAGCGAGGCAGAAAAAAGTGGCAATGGTTTGCGAATCTTCTCTCGGTATCTCTGGGACCGGGGACTGGTTCGAGAGGAGCCATTCACAATACTGACTGCGGGGGGAAAGGTCAAGGCCAAGGTACACAAAGGGGGCAGAGATGTCACCGTTGACATGGGTAGAGTCAGTTTTGACAGTCTCCAGATACCTATCGAGGGACCGTCCAGGGAGGTCATAAACGAGACAATCGTTGTCAATGGACAGGAGTTACGTTTTTGTGCTGCCACGATTGGGAATCCACACTGTGTAATTCTTCGCGATGAGATCACATCAAAAGAGGCTCAAAAATGGGGCCCCTTAATCGAAAGAGACCCTCGCTTTCTAAACCGAACGAATGTTCAGTTTATGAAAATCCTGGATCGTGCAAACATTCAGATCGAGATCTGGGAACGAGGGGCAGGATATACCCTGGCTTCTGGTAGCAGTAGCAGTGTGGCAGCAGCCGTTGCCTATAAGTTAGGGTTGTGCGACCCTCAAATAGCAGTTCACATGCCTGGAGGTAAAATTGAAGTCACCGTCTCAAGTGACTTCTTGATTTCAATAATCGGACCAGTCACCAAGGTCGCTGATGGGACCATCTCGGAGGAAATGTTCAACCAGACCATTTAACCAACTGTTAAAACGAATGCCAAAATGCACAATAAAATTCATGCAATCGGCACAATTTAAAGATTCTCAAGAATAGTTCCAGGCTTTGCATAACTCATATTTTCTCGTTACATATCCCGTGCTGTTCGCCAGAATAATATAAATGTGGTAGCCCCCAAAACCATGTTCGGTATCCACATGGCCAAGACAGGGTTTAATTTGCCTGTTTCCCCTAAACTATCTGCTGCTGATAGCAGAATATAATAAATCACAAAGATAACAATACTTAGGGCAATCCCCCAAGATCTTCCTTTTGCTCTCATCATTAAACCAAGAGGAAGGCCAACGAGGCCCAAAAGCAAGCAAGCAAATGGAATCGAAAACTTCCTCTGGAATTCTATGGCTAATATATTATGTTTAGCTGTTCCCTTTTTGGCCTTTTTAAGGTGGTGTCTAAGTTCAGATATGGACATCTCCTTTTCACCTTTCATCCGTGAGGAGAATTTTTGCATAATGTCAGAAAGTTCTATATTTAAATCATAGGATTTAAATCGTAGCTTTCTGGATGAATCTAAGTCCTTGCTTACCATAAAACTACACCCATCAGAGAGATGCAGATTGATGGACATCTGTTCTGGGTTTGTGCTTATCCTTCCTTGTCGGGCAATAATGGTATTGGAAATACTTGGATCCCTCTCATCAAAAATAAACACTCCTTCCATTATCTGGTCCTTGACTGATATATGATTTGCATATAGCACTATATTGGGGATACTGTCATTGAATATACCTTGCTTGATTCCTATAGTTGTGTTCACCCTGGCTACCTCAAAGAGGAGTCTCGCCATAGAATGATTCCCAATAGGAAATAGGTAGATAGCTATAAAGGAGGCAAAAAGATAGCTGATTATGGCAAATATGGCCACTGGAGGAAGTATCTGATATAGACTAATTCCTGATGACCTTAAGGCAATTATCTCGTTGTCTTCATTTAGCCTCGAAAAGGCGATCAGTGAGGCCAAAAGAGTTGCCATGGGTAACGTAAAAAACAGAACGTAGGGTAGGGTATAAAGGGTTATTAACAGAATTTGCGATAGGGCTATTCCATGATTGACCATCCACTCGGTTAGCTTTAATATCCTGCCAGCAAGCACAAGAAAGGTAAATACAATAAGGCTGGTGGTAAAATTAGGAATCATCTCCCTAAAAATATAGATATTTATAATTTTTTTCATACGTCCCTTAAAGGTGGCCTACATTTTATCTTGGGGTCTGATTTATTAGTTAAAAGAGAATGATTAAAAAGTTCTATCTTTCTGCTATCTTAGGGAAAGGGCATTTGAGAAAGTTAAATTAAAAATAATGTAATGTCAATGTTCGGTTTATCAGTAGTGATCAGGAAATAGGGCTCTCTTGGTCCTTACCTAAGAGTCTATTTACTTATGTTACTTTTTGATTTATAAAAGCATTTTTTAAGAAAGATATCTGAGAGATGATCCTAATTATTGACTTCGGTTCCCAATACAACCAGCTCATTGCCAGGAGGGTAAGAGAGCAGCATGTTTACTGCCAGATAGAGCCCCCGGGCATCGAAATATCCCAAATTAGGTCCCTTGCTCCTGAAGGAATAATACTCTCAGGAGGACCGGCAAGTATATATGAGAAAAACAGTCCCAAAGTAGACCTTCAGATCTTCAATCTTAATATTCCCATGCTTGGTATATGTTACGGCATGCAGCATATGATAGATAGTTTGGATGGTAAGATCGAGAGAACATCAAAAAGAGAATATGGCCTGGCCGAGCTAAATATACTTGATCAAAAAAGCATTTTTTATGGGATCAACGTGGTAACCCCTTGCTGGATGAGTCATGGAGATTCGACTTCTCGTCTGCCAGAGGGGTTTAAAATAACGGCCTCAACAGAAAACACCAGGATTGCTGCAGTTGAAAATGGTAAAAGGAGGCTTTACGGCCTACAATTCCATCCTGAAGTCATCCATACACCTGAGGGTAAGAAGATGCTAAGCAATTTCCTCTTCAGGATATCCGACTGTAAAAAGACATGGACGATGAAATCTTTTATTAAAAAGGCGATAGAAGAGATAAAAGAGGAAGTTGGAGAAAAAAAGGTCATTTTAGGGCTGAGTGGTGGTGTAGATTCCTCAGTTGCAGCTATTCTTCTCAACAGGGCCATTGGTAAACAATTGACCTGTATCTTTGTGGACAACGGGCTTTTAAGAAAAGAGGAAGGGGAAAGGGTTAGAGGTTTATTCAAATGCCATTTTAAGATTAATTTGAGATCCATCAACGCCAAAAAAAAGTTCCTGGAACCACTGAGAGGTATTGTAGATCCTGAAAGGAAAAGGAAAATAATAGGGAGAACCTTCATAAGGGTATTTGAGGAGGAGGCCTTAAAGATTAAGGGGGTTGGCTTTTTAGCGCAGGGGACACTCTATCCAGACCTGATTGAATCCAGGTCTGCCTTTGGCGGGCCATCTGCTGTCATCAAATCTCATCATAACGTCGGTGGTCTTCCCAAAAAGATGCGCTTCAAGCTTATTGAGCCTTTAAAACATCTCTTCAAGGATGAGGTCAGGCTTTTGGGTAAAGAGCTTGGTCTGCCTGATAATATTATATTTCGCCACCCCTTCCCAGGACCTGGCCTGGCAGTAAGGATTATTGGCGATGTGACAGCAAGGCGTCTGTCTATCTTGCGGCAGGCGGATTATATTTTGATAACAGAAATCAAAAAAAGCAATCATTACAAGAAACTATGGCAGTCTTTCGCAATCCTTTTACCACTGAAAAGTGTGGGGATTATGGGAGATAAACGGACCTATGAACATATCTTGGTCATCAGGGCTGTAACCAGCCTTGATGCTATGACCGCAGATTGGGCCAGGCTTCCCCATAGACTTCTGAACAGGCTTTCAAACCGGATCATAAATGAGGTCAGAGGTGTTAACAGGGTAGTCTATGATATCAGCTCAAAACCGCCAAGCACAATAGAATGGGAATAAGTCCATAGTATAGGAATTTCCTTTTTTTAGACAGGATGTTCAGGATATAAAGAACATAAAAAAATCTTGTTAATCATGTCAAAAAATATTCCGCCGCAGGCGGGTAAGTCCAGATTATGATTGCCATTATTGATTATAAGGCCGGAAATCTTGGCAGTGTTGCTCGGGCCATAAGCCATCTCGGATTTGAATGCCGGATTACCCATAATGTAAAGGAGATATTAGGGGCCGATAGGGTTATCTTCCCGGGTGTTGGCTCTGCAGGACAGGCCATGCAGGATCTAAAAAGAACTGGGCTTGACCGGGCAATATATGATCTCTATGAATCTAATAAGCCCTTTTTAGGCATCTGTCTGGGAACGCAGATAATTCTGGAAGAGAGTGAGGAAAACCAGACAACCTGTCTCGGATTACTTCCCGGCACGGTAAAACGTTTTCCTATGCCTCTCCTCTCTGATGATCACAAAAACCTCAAGGTGCCCCATATGGGTTGGAATCAGGTAAAACTTAAAAGGGCGCATCCCCTCTTTAAAGGTGTTGCCCCAGAAAGTGAATTTTATTTTGTTCACAGTTATTTTCCAGTCCCAAGAGACATAGAGACAACTATCGGGACAACTGACCATGGTATTACCTTTGCCAGTGTGCTCGGCAAAAGGAATCTCATTGCAGTCCAGTTTCATCCGGAAAAGAGCGGGCCTCCAGGCTTGACCATCCTCAAAAATTTCTGTTTATGGGATACAGTAGGTGATAGGTAGGATGAATTTACCGTTCTAATTGTCTGCATAACACAAGATCTTAAAATTCATATCAAGCCCGCCCTGGCGCTTCGTGCTATAACCAGCCTGCTAAGTCTATAGGAAGCTACGTGCTCGGATCAACTTATTAAATCTAAAGGCCAGTTCTGGGCCAGGGTTTTTGTGGTGCAACCCTTACTGCTTTGAAATTCGAAACAGCCTAAAGCCGGCTGGCTCAGGGTAAAGGCTTCTCGGTTTAGAACATTTGTATTTTGGTCATTAAAATTTGTTTCGGATTTCGATATTCGAATTTAGTATTTTTTTACTGTATTCGTGGATTCTCGTTTTGAAGCAGATCTTCGCTAGATCAAATATAAACACTTATATATGGGTGTTGAAGGCCAATTCTCTTGCTGCTTTAAACATCCGTTCCTTGTTTACGGGCTGCACATGTTTTACGATCCACTCACGAACCTTCTCTCCTTCAGATAGAGACTGCTTATAGCTCATAAAGTCAAGTCGCACATCAAGGGTATCTGCGACCATAGTTGCCAGCAGAGGCCAGATCTCACCAATATCCCCAACAATGGGGAGGCTGCCGGGAATCCTTGCAAACCCTGACATTTCCATCCGAAAAGGGATACGCATAAGCTTTGTCTTGGGAAGGCCTTTGTGCACTGCATCGCTGACCATTTTAGATTTGCGTTCCTGCATCCATGCTCGCTCGAGATTGGGATCCAGGTCGATACGCACAATCTTCTTATCAGCAAGGGAATATGTCCATCCCCCTTCCCAGTCAGACCATATCCCGTGGCCAGTGAATAGTTCAAAGGGGCCATCATGGACTTCCTGGGACAAAGCAAGGGCAGACTCAATAATCACATCTGCACTATCAATTAACCTTGCAATACGGTGACAACGTTCTGAAATAGATAAAGAGTCACCGATAGCAAGACCTACCTCTCCGCCCCCCACCAACTGGGGCACGGTGACCAGTATGGGGATATTGTGCTCGACTCCAGCACCAATCATGGTAAGGCGGTCAGCGCCATAACCAGCCATCTGTTCAAAAGGGACACCACAACGCTTGGCCAGGGCAAGGACATCGCGGGCCAGTCTTTCTGTGCGAAGTCCTGTGGGGTAAGCCATGTTTCCAGCGACCTTGATGATAACGTTTCCTTTGGCCCGGCGCATTCGCTGGTAAAGGTCCATATCGATGGGCATCTCGCGCTGAAATTCCTCCAGCCTTGCCTTGGAAAGGATACTAACCTCAAAAAAGCCATCCGAGGGAAGTTTTTTTCGTTCAAAGCCAAAGTCCATACCATCAAATCGCTTTACCTTTTCCAGGGAGCCTGCCATCTCATGATTGATTACTGCAGAACTGGTGGAGATACCATCGATAATTCTCTTGTGTATAAGTTCTGCAAGAAGTGTTGTTACTCCCTCATGTAGATTTGGGCCGCTGCCCACCACAGCAACCACCTTGCCTCCTTTTTCCTTGGTCTTAACGATCAACTCTGTAGCGCGCTTCAGCCTAATCTTAGTTTTTACAGGAAGGCTATTGTACATATTTTCAATTGCTTTTCTATCAATGGCCATAAATCAAACTCCTTTAATACACATTTCTATAGCATTTAAGATAATGTATTTAGGGTAAATAAACGTATATTTTTCTATAATCTTTTTGAATTTCGTCTTCTGTTAAACGCTTACGGTTGCGCAGCCCTGGCCCAGACCTGATTTATAAGCTTATTGGTTTGATTCTTATGGTGCAGACTTTGCCTATATTCTTCACAGGATCACTCAAACACGTCGCACCAGGGCGGGCTCGTATCGTGATTCGTGTGGCGGTTATGGATAAGCGCCGATGCAACCGAGTGACGATAACCCCCAAATCTTTTTCTTAAGGTCTATAGATTATCGCAGAGTCCACATCTCAGGCTAATCCCGCTATTACCTTGGCATGTTTTTCCGCAGCATTTTGGTTACGCATAACAGCTTCCCGTGCTCGGGCACCGTAAGCTTTCAAGGCATCAGGATTCTTAAGAAACCAGATCGCCTTTTCGGCCAACATTTCGGGGTTTGAAACAGGCACGCCCGCACCTACCTCTTCTAACAGTGCCTTAGCGTCCAGGAAATCTTCCATAGAGGGACCATAAAAGACGACTTTCCCCCAAACCGCTGCTTCCAGGGGATTCTGCCCGCCCAACGGCACAAGGCTTGCCCCACAAAATACAACAGTTCCAATGCTATAAAGCTTAAAGAGCTCTCCAAAGGTATTGATGATGACCACCTGCTCTGTCCTTTTTGCCCTACCACTATTAAGTTCACTCCGGAGCTGATACCTAAAGCCTCGCCTCTCTAACAGGGATCCAATCTCAGGTGTTCGCTCAATGTGTCTTGGTGCAATGATCAAAACCGTGTCAGGAAATTCTCTCAGGATTTTTTCATAGGCATCCAGCACCATAGCCTCCTCACCTCCACGGGTGCTACCTGCAGCAAAGACCGGATGTGAGGGGCCAAGATTCAAGGCTTGCCGCATTTCTGTTTCCATGGCAGGGTCTGCAAGACTCACAAGGAGATCATATTTTGCATTGCTGTTTATCTCGATTTTGTTTGGATCAGCCCCCATCGACCTGATGCGAGCCCCGTCCTCTTCCGAAATCATACTGAAGGCATCCACATTTCTTAATACCTCACGAAAAAATGGCCGGAACTTGAGGTAACCCCCGATCGATCTCACAGAGATTCGACCATTAACCAGGGCGGTTTTGATCCCCATCCGATGTGCTTCAGTAAGCCACGCAGGCCAGATTTCGGTCTCCAGAAAAACCAAAACATCCGGATGCACACGGAAAAGTGCCTTGCGTACTGAACCAATAAAATCTATTGGCGCATATACAACTGGAATGTCTTCCCCGAAAGTCTCCCTTGCAAGTTCGCGACCGTGTTTTGTAGTTGTTGAAATAATAACCGAACAGCCCGGCATAATCCGCCTGAGAGCCTTAATAATAGGAGCCATCACCCTGACCTCCCCAAGAGACACGGCATGAATCCAGACACGGGGTGATCCGTAAAGGGTTTGCACAAGTTTTGGAGATATATGCCCTAAGCGTTCTTTCAGGTTTTCACCGTGGCGTCCGCTCAGGCGAGTATATATCCAGAAGGGCGGGAAACAAGACAGGAACAGGCCCCCAGTAATTAAAGTATATGCTCCATAAAGAATGTTCATGGCTTTATCCAGACAAAATAGCCTCCCACCACCTTTGTTTAGAGGACTGTTAAGAAAAGTCAAGGGAAAAAGACAAAAGCTTCCTTATAAACAGAGGGCTGTTCAAAAAATGAAATGACGTCTTAACAAAAAATAAGGTTTTAAAAGTGATAGCTAAGGCGGGCATAATTTTACAAAGAGTATATTAAAAACTTGACATAATTTTAATTTTTTATTAAATGAATATAAAAAAATAGAAGTAATACAAGGGCGTATCACAAAAAAGACAAAGGAGTCCACAATCTCAAAGATGAGAGAGGTGGCTTTTTTTATGCAAAAAACCTATTAACAGGAGAAATTAATGGGAAAGTTGTTTGGTACCGATGGGGTGAGAGGCGTAGCCAATGAATACCCAATGACTGCAGAGATGGCCTTGGATATTGGAAGGGCAACTGCTCATTTGTTTAAACGCAAAGGTCATACCCCCAGGATCATCATCGGAAAAGACACCCGTATCTCTGGATACATGCTTGAAAACGCTCTGGTTTCAGGGATCTGCTCTATGGGGGTGAATGCCCTCCTGGTAGGGCCCCTGCCTACACCAGGGATTGCCTTTGCAACCAATAGCATGAGGGCTGATGCTGGCATTGTAATATCTGCCTCTCACAATCCCTTTCAGGATAATGGGATTAAGATATTCTCTAGCGAGGGCTTCAAGCTCCCTGATGAAAAGGAACTTGAGATAGAAAAACTGATATATTCTAATAACATGCATACATTGCATCCATCACCCAGTGAATTGGGTAAGGCATACCGAATAGACGATGCCAGAGGTCGGTACATCGTCTTTTTAAAAAACACCTTTCCTAAAGAATATACCCTGGAAGGAATGAAGATTGTCCTAGACTGTGCCCATGGAGCTACCTATAGAGTGGCACCTGATACCTTCTTTGAGTTAGGGGCTGATGTAACCTCTCTATTTGATGAGCCTAATGGGGAGAATATCAACGCAAATTGTGGATCTCAGCACCCAGAAACCCTCATGGAAGAGGTAGTCAAAAGCAAGGCAGATGTCGGATTTGCTTTTGATGGGGATGGTGACCGTCTTATCGCTGTTGATGAGAAGGGATCAGTGCTAACAGGAGATCAAATTATGGCCATTTGTGCCAGGGAGATGAAAAAGGAGGGTAAACTGGCTCACAATCTGCTTGTAACTACTGTTATGAGCAACATTGGTCTTGGAATTGCATTAAAAGAACTTGGTATCGAACAGTTAGTAACCAAGGTCGGAGATAGATATGTTTTGGAAGAAATGCAAGCAAAGGGGGCCTTAATCGGAGGCGAAGAATCAGGACACGTGATCTTTTTAGAGCATCATACCACAGGTGATGGGATTATTACTGCCTTGCAGATTCTTGCAGCCATGAAGAAGGAACAAAAGCCCTTATCCGAGCTGGCGCAAGTTATGAAGGTTTTTCCCCAAAAGCTAATCAATGTGGATGTAAAGAGAAAGCCCGAATTATCCACTATTCCAGAGATAAATGAGGTTATTAGAAATGTAGAAGAGCAACTGGGCGATAAGGGAAGGGTTTTGGTTCGATACTCAGGAACGCAGAACATGTGCCGGGTGATGATTGAGGGGCCTACTTACGAAGATACCGAGAAATACTGTAAACAAATCGCTGACTTGGTCCAGGAAAAACTAAATTGAGTGAGGTACTACCATATCCTTTAAGATAATTATAACCAAAGATTTTAATCATATGAGCGAGGTTGCTGCCCAAATTGTGATTAAAGATATAAAAGATATCTTGAATAATAAGGACAACTATGTTCTCGGTTTAGCCACCGGTGGCACACCCACTGGTCTTTATAAATACTTTGCCAGGGCAGCTAATGAGGGGGAATTTGACTGCTCGAAAATTCAAAGTTTTAACCTCGATGAATATGTAGGCCTCCCCGGAGAAAATGCCCAGCAGCGTGCCCTGCATCCTGAAAGCTATGGCTTTTTTATGGTGCAGGAACTTTTCGGGCTCCTTGAAAAAAAATTCAAGGAAACGAATGTACCCTGGGGCACGCTCGTTGATCAGAAACGTCTTCTCGCCGAGCTCAATGCCAACCCCAATGATTGGGAGGAGCAGGGGGCCGATAAAGGAAAGGCTATTGTAATCAAGACCAATGCTCAATCTGAATATCTTGCCTGGATTCGAAAAGAGATATTCGATGCATACTGGGAAAAAATTGAGGGAAACGGAGGGATTGACCTCCAGGTGATAGGGGTTGGTGGGCGTGGTCATGTTGCCTTTCATGAGTCAGGCATCCCTTTTGAGGGAAACAAGATGCTTTTAGTGAAACTTGATGAAAATACCGTGGCAAATGCCGTGAAAGACGGACACTTTTCAAGTAAAGAGCAAAGCCCCTGGTATGCCATCTCCATGGGGGTTGAGCTCGTGTATAATGCAAAAACAGTGCTTCTTTTGGCCAATGGAGAGCGTAAGGTAGATCCTGTGGCAGAATCCCTTTTAAATGATCCCACACCGTTAGTGCCCATATCTTACGGGCAAATATTTTCTAAACAAGGTGGTACCATGATTTATGTGATCGATAAGGCCGCTGCCAAAAAGGTGCTGGAAAACGCAAACAAGATAAACCAACGTGGTATTGAGATTGAAAATATAAGTGACTAAACAGGTTTAATTAAATTGCAGACTTAACAATTTTTTACAACCTTGATTCCTTTTATGGGGCCGCTCATAGCATTGATCTATTGTTCGTTGTCACCACATAAATATACTTATTAGCCAATCTTGGTTTAGTTCTCCGTACGAAATTACTCCTTGACCTTTCTCTTTGACCATGACACAAAAAAGTACCGATTTTAAATCTTTTTAAAAGACCACTTTACCATATAATCATGGCAATGGGAGAATACACCACACGAGATCTCTTATGAAAAAAATGGCTTTTTTAGAAAAAATAACAATCT
>CAYTDY010000038.1:0-12660 GCA_964436665.1 uncultured Desulfobacteraceae bacterium | reverse complement strand
TTTGTGGAAATGTTTGTAGGTGTTGGTGCTTCAAGGGTGAGGGATCTCTTTGTCCAGGGGAAAAAAAATGCCCCATGTATTATCTTCTTAGATGAGATTGACGCTGTTGGCCGACATAGGGGAGCTGGGTTAGGAGGGGGTCACGATGAACGAGAACAAACTCTAAACCAGCTCTTAGTTGAGATGGATGGATTTGAATCTAACGAAGGGGTCATCCTTATTTCAGCTACCAACAGGCCTGACGTACTTGATCCCGCTTTATTAAGGCCAGGAAGGTTCGACAGGCAGGTAGTTGTACCAGTTCCTGATATTAGAGGACGGGAGAACATACTCAAAGTCCATACCAAAAAAACGAGGATTGCAGATGTTGTTGATCTCTCTGTAATTGCCAGGGGAACGCCAGGTTTTACAGGCGCAGACCTTGAAAATATGGTTAATGAGGCAGCCCTGCTCGCAGCCAGGAGAAATAAAGACAAAATAGATATGTCAGACCTGGAAGATTCAAAAGATAAGGTGCTCATGGGTACAGAGAGGAAGAGTATGATTATAAGCGATGAAGAAAAAAAGACTACTGCATTTCATGAGGCAGGGCATACTCTGGTGGCCAAACTCCTACCTAATACCGATCCAATACATAAAGTGACCATAATCCCCAGAGGGAGAGCCCTTGGGCTAACACAGCAGCTCCCTTTAGATGATAAACATACCTATACAAAGGATTACCTTTTAAATAACATTTGCATCCTGATGGGAGGCAGAATAGCCGAGGAGATCGCCTTAAATACTCAGACTACTGGTGCAAGTAACGATATAGAGAGAGCAACGGAGATAGCAAGAAAGATGATCTGTGAATATGGTATGAACGAAAAACTCGGCCCATTGAGTTTCGGGAAAAAAGAGGAAGAGATATTCTTAGGGCGTGAGATTGCCCAACACAGGGATTATAGCGAAGAGACAGCTCAAAAAATTGACCATGAAGTCAATAATTTAGTAAGCAAGAACTACCAAAAAACTTATAAACTTATAAAGGATAACCTTGATACCCTTAACAGCTTAGCTAAAGCACTTTTGGAAAAAGAGACCTTAGATGGCCATGAGATAGAGGAAATAATAGGAAATAAGAGAAGAAAAGGAAAACCAAGAAAAACAAGAGTAAAAAGGAAAATTGATTCCTCAAACAAAAAAAACTAACGTCTTAAAATGGTCGGATTATAATCTCAATCTCGATTCTAAAACCTTTATAATGGGTATCTTAAATATTACCCCTGACTCTTTTTTTGATGGGGGTCTCCACTTGCGGATAGATGATGCTGTTAAGCACGGTCTGAGGATGGCCAGGGAAGGTGCTGATATTATTGATGTGGGAGGGGAGTCAACAAGGCCCTTTTCAGACCCCCTCCCACTTGAGGAAGAGCTAATGAGAGTAATACCCGTGATCAAGGTCCTTTCCCAGGAAACAGACATACCAATAAGCATAGACACGTATAAGAGCGAAGTAGCTAAACAGGCCTTAGATGCTGGCGCCATAATAGTCAACGATATAAGCGCATTGAGATTTGATCCTGCCATGGGTCAGTTAGTTGCAGAAGCAGGTGTACCCATTATTTTGATGCATATGAAGGGAACACCGAAGAATATGCAGGCAAATCCAACCTATAACGATCTTTTTGGTGAGATAATAGGATTCTTAGGCGAGGCCATGGAACAGGCTGTTGAAATAGGTATAAAAAAAGAACTTATTATCATTGACCCCGGCATCGGTTTTGGCAAATCTTTCGACAATAATCTTAAAATAATAAGAGAGTTACATAAATTTGCCTCTCTTGGACAACCAATTCTGGTTGGCACCTCCAATAAGTCCTTTATAGGCCATGTACTTGATCTCCCATTGGAATCCCGAGAAACTGGTACCATGGCCGCTGTTGCTGCTGCCGCAATGAATGGGGCAAATATTGTCAGGGTCCACAATGTTAAGGCTGCCAGAGAAACGGTAACTATGATTGATGCCATAAAGTCTGGGAGAACTAAATCAAAACCTTGAACTAAATCCAAACCTTAACATAGACAAGCTGGAACTAAATTCGAATATCTAATATCGAAATCTGAAACAAATCCGAATGACCAAAACCTCAATGTTCTAAACCAAGAATACTTTTTTTAAGAACAAGCAGGGCTATGAGTCATTTCGTATTTTGAACATTTGAATTTTGATATTGTTTCGAATTTCGGATTTTAATACTCAATGTAAGACAAAAAATTTTCTGTCAAAAGAAAACGAATTTCACAATTTAGGGACTGTTTGGGTGAAAAAGGATCAACAATGCTACTATGTATTGATATAGGCAATACGAACATCGTTCTTGGTATATTCCAAAATGATAAGATAATCAATCACTGGCGAATAAGGACAGAAAGGGAGATGACCAGTGATGAATTAGGTATATTAATCAACAATCTATTTAAACCGGCACAATTAAATATTAATAGCATAAGGGACATAATTATATCTTGCGTTGTACCAACTCTTCTGAGTGCCTGCAAAGAGTTCTGCCTCCTTTATTTTAATCATGAACCAATGATTGTAGGGCAAGATATAAAGACAGGAATGCCCATTTCATATGATAATCCAAAAGAGGTTGGCGCTGACAGGATAGTCAATGCAGTAGCTGCATATCAGAAATACAGAACAGGGCTGATTGTAGTGGATTTCGGCACAGCTACAACCTTTGATTACATATCCTCCGAAGGGGTTTATGAAGGGGGAGCAATAGCTCCTGGGATAATCATCTCCGCCGAGGCACTTTTCCAGAAGGCCTCCAAGTTACCTCGAGTTGAGATATTTGCCAAACCTAAAACAATAATAGCAAAAGAAACCATAAGTAGCATAAATTCAGGCATTATTTATGGTTATGCTGGCCTAGTTGATGGAATAGTAAATGGGATAAAAAAGGAAATAGGATCTAATCTTACCGTTGTTGCGACCGGAGGCCTGGCCCCATTGATTAAATCTGAAGCCAGAAGTATTGACTATATAGAAGAATTCTTGACCCTGGAAGGATTAAAAATAATTTTTTCTCTTAACTCCAATAAATAAACGTAGTTATCAGCCGTTAAACTCAAATCGGTATCAACTCTCCTCCTCTCGTTTTTGTATCCACACGTCTTTAATATAAGTGCCAGTTACTTCAGAAAAACCCACGCTCTTTCTTAGGGTGACAAAAATTGTCAGGTCTTGCAAAGGTCTCAGAATGTATTCTAACAGTACAAACGGGGCATTCTAACCTGATAAATATTTGAATATGGGTTGTGAAAAAAAATAAAATAGGGTAAAGAATCTTCAATAAAAAATGGCTTTAAAAAGATTACTTAAAACTAATTGAATCAAAAATGACTAAGGATCAAGTAAGATATTTTCAATCTTGGTTTAATGATTACGTGCATGATTTTTACTCTCAAGGCCAGGATCAAGAAAACGACTGGGCCATCCAGCTAAAAGAAGAACACTCTCAAAGGGTAAGACAAAATATAATAATGATCAGTCATAGATTAAACTTACCTGAGCAAGATATTTTAATAGCTGAAGTTCTAGGTCTTTATCATGATATTGGACGCTTTTACCAGTATCAGAGATATGAAACATTCAGGGATGATCTTTCGGAAAACCATGCGAAGCTCGGTGTAGAAATACTTGCAGATGCCCATATCCTAAATGATTTACCAAAGGAGGAGAAAGATATAATTCAAAACGGCATCCTTTATCACAACCGCCACAGGCTGCCTGAGGATGAAAACCCTCGTTGTCTCTTTTTTTGCAAATTACTCAGGGATGCAGATAAACTGGACATCTGGAGGGTAATAATAAATTATTATTATAGAAAACAAAATAGTAATCATAATCCGGTTCTCGAGTTAGGACTACCAGATACCCCTGGATATTCTAATAAGATTTTAAATGATCTCTATTCTGGTCGAACATCAAGTTCAAGTGCCATCAAAAATTTAAATGACTTTAAACTTCTACAAATCGGTTGGGTATATGATATAAATTTTTTCCCAACATTCCAAGAAATCAAAAAACGAAAGTATATAGAGAAAATTGTATATACTCTTCCAGAAACTCAAGGGCTAAATAAAGTATTAAAAGTTGTAGATAATTATCTGGCTATGCATATTGCAATTTAAAATTGATACTTGATAATTTTTCATTGACCACTTAATACATTATGACGATTATTTTCACTCTTAATAATCTACCTAAAGATATAAAAAACCCTGTAGCCACTATAGGTAACTTTGATGGAGTTCACTGGGCACATAAGACTATTTTTAAAAAGGTTATAGAGAGGGCCGGTGATTTAAATGGAACATCTGTGGTTATCACCTTTGAGCCCCACCCTATAAAGGTAATGTCTCCCAAAAAGGCAAAGCCACTTATAACCCTTTTAGAACAAAAAAAAGAGTTAGTGATCAAACAAGGAATCGATATATTACTCTTAATAAAGTTTACCTTAGAATTTGCTACTATTTCCGCCAGAGATTTTGTGAAAAATATCTTAATAGACAAATTAGGGATTAAAGAGATAGTAGTAGGTTACGATTATGCCTTTGGCCATAACAGAGAGGGCAATGTCAAGGTCTTGAGGGAAATGGGCCGACAATTCGATTTTAATGTCCATCAAGTGGGCCCTGTGTATGCGGGAAAGACTTTGGTGTCCAGCACATCAATTCGTAACCTTATTATGGAGGGCAATATATCCGAGGCAAAACGATTACTTGGAAGGAATTACCAGATTAGAGGAGAAGTTATTAAAGGTAGAGATAGAGGTGGGCCTCTATTAGGCTACCCTACAGCTAACCTAATGTTGGCTGATGAGCTTATACCAAAGGGAGGTGTATATGTTGTTACCGTAGAGCTAAAGGGCAAAACTTACCATGGACTGATTAATATAGGCTATAATCCAACATTTAAGGATAAAACCTTGTCGGTCGAGACACATATTTTAGGTTTATCTGAGAATATAGTAAAACAAAAGATCAAGGTAAATTTCCTTTCCCGCTTGCGAGATGAAATAACCTTTGCCAGCATTAAAGAGCTTTCTCAACAAATCAGTCGAGATATTGAGCAGGCAAGGAAATTTTTTCAAAAAGAAAAAGAGAATTTAGGGATTTCCCCCTAATTGGAATAATGGAATACTGGAATGGTGGGTGAACTTGTCCTCCTTCACTTTGTTCAGGACAAGTTCACAAAGTGAAGGGGAGGAAAAAGAAAGATTAAATATAGCTTTTTCTGCTTTAACTACCCAATATTCCAGTACTCCAACACTCCATTCCTCGAGAGGTAAATCTTCGATATTACATGTGAGTGCCATAAATATGCTTTTCCATCTACAGTTGAATAAAATTTTCGAGACGTTTAAACTATGAACTGGAAATTCTGGATAGGCCTTTTAATCAGTGGTACATTTTTATATATTGCATTCTACAATGTAGATTTAGGGCTCCTTTTTCTCTCCATTAAATCAACCAGTCTTCCATTTGTTATCCCGGTTGTCATGTTAACCGTCTTTTTCTATCTAATCCGAGCCTTAAGATGGTTTCACCTTTTGGAACCAATAAAAAAAATAGGTCTGTACAGCCTGTTTTCCTCTACAGTTATAGGTTTTGCTGCCAACTGCGTCCTTCCAGCCAGATTAGGTGAATTCATAAGGGCTAACTATATAGGACGCATGGAAAGGATAAGCAAAAGCTCGTCATTAGCAACCATTGTTATTGAAAGACTCTTTGATGTTTTCACCATACTTCTGATATTATTGTTTGTCATCCTATTTACCGATTTCCCTTCCGAATCGGAATCAACAGGAAAGGCCCTTAAGGCAGGAGGATTCTTATTGCTCTTTATTTCTATAATTTCAATCCTCTTTCTTATAGGCCTTAAGAAAAAAACCCATTCCTTTCTCAATATTACTGAGAGAGTAGTCTTCTTTTTACCAAGAAAAATAAAAAAAAAGATTATTGATATACTTAAAGATTTCAGCGATGGCCTTGTCCTTGTTAAAGGCTGGTCCCAGCTTTTCGCTGTAATACTTTACTCCCTTGCTCTCTGGGGTCTCTCTGTATTTCAGATATATATCCTTGGTATTTCAATGGGTCTTTCCTTACCTTTCTTAGCCCCCTTTTTTATCCTAACACTTCTCTGTCTTAGTGTCACAATTCCTTCGGCCCCTGGCTATATCGGAACATTTCACCTGGCATGTCAATATGGATTAATCTTTTATGGTTTCAGCCCGGAAAAGGCACTATCAATGGCTATCCTCCTACATGCTGCGGGCTTTGTTCCTACTGTTATTTTGGGATTAATAATATTTTTCCTTCAACATATCTCATTACGTAAACTTACCAATGGTCAAATAACTCTTAGAAAAGAAAAAAATCTGGACATTTAATATCAATATTTTAATATGCTTGAATTATCTAGTGGAGAAAAAAATGAAAAAGAATTGTCTCTTATTTTTGCCGATTGCCCTTGTCATTTTCTGTGTAAGTTGTGCTACTTCTTACAAGGCCACGCCACTGCCGTTTAAACATCCATCTGCTTATCCAAATACAGTGAATGTAGCAGGTGCCATAATCGGCTCAAAGGCTTTTGTTGATAAAAGGGAGGCTAAAAGGGCCTTTGGTTTTGATATCAGATCAGCAGGTATGCTTCCGGTTCAGATTGTAGCAGATAACCGAGGTAAAAATAGACTTTCTATTATAGCAAATCAAACATTCCTTCAGGACAAAGAAGGTAATCTCTGGCCTGTTTTATCAGATAGATTTGCTTATGAGAGGGTAACAAAATATGCCCAAACCAAAAAGATTTTTAAGGAGGGCACTTATGCTGGCGTAATGACCGGTGCTGCCGGTGCCATAATTGGAGCAGCTATTGGTATTGTCACTGGCGAGAACGTTGCTGCTGCTGCAGGCAAGGGAGCGGCCATAGGGGCTGCTGCAGGAGGAACCATCGGTGGTTTACAAGGCTATGGCTCAGCAGACCAAGCTCGCAGAGAAGTTATGGAAGACTTTGAAGATAAGAACCTTAAAAATAAATCCCTCCTCCCAAATTACCTTAGCTATGGCTTCATATTCTTTCCTGGAGAGGCCCAATCTGCCCAATCACTCAGGTTGCAGCTAAAAGATGAATCGGGAAGGATTTTCACTCTAAATTTAATACTTGAATAACGCATAGCTTTAAAAATAATTATTATATAGAAATAGTCTTATCAACCTGTTTCTGTTTTTTTTAAGCCTTTCTCCCATACGATTAACAGCCCTTTCTATCTGGATGTACCAAGCAAAATTAGTTATAAAACAAGGGATATAGTGACAATCCGAATTAAGCTTACTCCAACAGTATCTCACTGTATTGAAACAATAGCTAAAATGGAATACTGGAAAAGTGTGGATGAATATCTTAAAAAAAGAAAAGAAGATAAAAAACTTGAAGAAAAAATAGAGCTTCTCAGGGCCTTTCTCGAGACAGTAGACTTTGGTGATTTAAGAAAACAATAAGAAAAGCACATTATAAACGGAAAGCTTGTAAAGTTCATACTATCCATTAAGAATGGGAAACCCTGGTATGAAATGATCGTGGACAAAATTAGTAGGGAAAAATAAATGTAAAAGAAAAATATCTTGTAATTAATTGACTCAAGTGATATAGGGTATTTCGGATTTGGGTTACACGCCATTTCGGCGTAAATTAAATAGGTTACAAGACTTGCCCGCCTGTATCTCGCAGTAGCAGGTGGGATTAGTCATCAGAAAAATTTTAAATTATTCATATGAAAATCCATAGTTATAAAAACTTCTTCCGGAGGATAACATGCTTAGAGAATACGATAAATTAATGGAGAATGGATATATGAATAGGAGGAACTTCCTAAAAATTTCCAGTATAGTTGGGCTTGGCTTGGCAACATACCATATAGGAGTGCCCTTATCAGAGGCGGTAAAATTTGACAGAAAATTATTTAAGGTCTCAAAGTCTAGAACAGGCATGGGAACAATGTTATCTATGACCGTTCTTAACCCCTCCAAAGACCAGGCAGAGGAAGCCATAGCTATAGCCTTTGAAGAGATAGAAAGACTGACCAAGCTAATGAGCAGATATGATCCTGTTACACCTTTAGCCCAAATGAACCGCAACGGATTTCTCGAGGAGGCTCCTCCTGAACTTTCTTTTGTGATAAAAAAATCCATGTATTACCACCAAATCAGTAATGGCCTTTTTGATATTACAGTGAAACCAGTCTTAGATCTATTTACGGAATCTATTAAAGGCCCAAAAAGGATTCCGCCAAATAAAGAAAAGATTATTGACCTCTTGGAGCTTGTTGATGCCAAATTAATTTCTCTAAATGGAAAAACCATATTTTTTAAAAAAAATGGCATGGGAATTACTCTGGATGGCATTGCCAAAGGCTACATTGTGGACAAGGCAATTGAAAAATTGATGAAGAGAGGGATAAAACATGCCCTTATAAATGCAGGGGGGGATATCAGAACGGTAGGTGACAAAGGAAATAACAGACCCTGGAGAATAGCCATCGAAGACCCTTTAAAGAAAAAAAATTACCCTGGTGTGGCAGTTATCACAAACAGGTCTATTGCCACCTCTGGCAACTACGAAGTATTCTTTGATAAGGAGAAGATCTTTCATCATATTGTTAATCCCAAAACCGGATTATCACCCATAATTAATATAAGTGTCTCTGTTCAGGCTCCAACAGCCATGGAGGCAGATGCCCTTTCAACCACACTCTTTATCCTTGACCCAGCTAAAGGGACGAGATTAATAAATTCGCTCCCCCGCTGTCAAAGCCTAATAGTTACCAGGAATCAGAAAAAGATCAAATCCAATGGATGGCAGGGTATCAGAATATAATATCTTCCATCGCCTCTCTAAGTTTAGACAGGTTAGATGAATTTAGAGCAGAAATTGGGATCCCGCCAAGCTTCTTGACAATATAGGGTGTCTGGATTTTATTCAGCCTGTCGATCTTATTTAAAACTAATATAGTCGGGATCTTGTTCAGGTCAAGTTCATTCAAGATCTTGTTTACTGATTCTATCTGATCTTCCAATCTTGAATTGCTTACATCTGCCACATGGAGAAGAAGGTCTGCCTCATGAAGCTCTTCAAGGGTTGCGGCAAAGGCCTCCAAAAGATCGCCTGGTAGATCCCTGATAAATCCAACGGTATCAGTAATAATAACATCCCCTTTTTCTAATCTAAGGCGGCGACTTGTAGGATCGAGTGTAACAAAAAGCCTACCTTCTACCTTTACATGACTTCTTGCAAGGGCATTAAGAAGTGTCGATTTTCCCGCATTCGTGTACCCAACAATTGAGATTACCGAAAAACCCTTCTCCCTTCTTTTTTTTCTCCTCTCTTTTCTCTGTCTTCTAACTTCTTTTAACTCTTTATTTAATAGGGTAATCCTGTCCCTTGCCCTCCTTCTATTAATCTCCAACTTTGTCTCCCCTGGGCCTCTACCACCTATACCACCGGTAAGTCTTGACATGGCTGTATTTTTGGTAATCAATCTGGGCAGAAGATATCTTAATTGCGCAAGCTCCACCTGTATCTTACCTTCCCTCGTGATTGCCCTTCTGGCAAATATATCCAATATCAACTGGGTTCTATCAATTATCTTCATTTCCGTGTAATCTGTCAGAACCCTGATTTGTGCAGGAGTTAGCTCACCATCAAAGATTAAAAGGTCAGCCCCTACCTGAAGAGAGCGTACAACTAACTCGCTTAGTTTTCCTTTTCCTAAAAGAAAACGGGAACCTACTTCTGTTTTCCTCTGGATAATAGAATCCACCACCAAGAGATTACTTGTTATAGCCAGCTCTTTTAATTCTTCAAGTGATTCCTCTGCCTCCCCTTTCGAGCCCTTAGTTACACTAACAAGAACTGCCCTTTCCTTTTCATCCATACCAAGGCTTGTTCCTGTTTTGGCAAGTTCTGTTTCAAGATTTCTTATAAATTCTGAAAAATCGACATTAAGTCTTCCAATATCATGCACATGTTCTACAAACCACGGGCGCCCTGAATTATTTTTGGGTAGTAGATGGGCATAGCAAAGATCAGAAGGAATCCCTTTGCTGTTACAATTAAGGCACAACATCAAATCAAGCTTCAGCAAAGCTAAATCCATTAAATCCTCTTGACTTAATGGTTCTCCATGGAGATGAGTATGGATACACCTGAGACCTTTCAATCTCCCAACTCCAGATCTAAACCGAGCTAAATCGGGGATAAGAATTCTGTGATCATTTCCCACAATCACATATTCGACATCCCCCCTCCTTCCTATAAGGAGGGCAACCTGTTTTTTTATGTCTGAAGAAATTTGTGATAATCGGCGTGCTAAATCAGGAGAGATTATTTCACTCTTAGAGATGCATCGTCTATAAATGCTTTGTAGTCTTTTTAAATGGCTGGCCTTGAGGCCACCTATTTTGCCATATACCTTCTCTATGGCTATGCCTCAAGTTTTATTAAAAGATAGAAAAATCCAAAATCCCTGGCCCAGACCTGGTTACTCCAGATACGGTGAAATAAAGTGATGTATGCAGAAACAGCATGATCAAGAGTATGATAGCCAAACAACGTCGCGCCAGGGCAGGCCGCAATCCGCAATACAAATTCCGAAATACTCATATTACCCTTCTACTAATTCCTCTTTAAAGTAGTTTTCGAATTTGGTATATTTCTCTCTAAATGTCAGATTAAACATGCCGGTGGGGCCGTTCCTATGTTTGGCAATAATAAGTTCTGCCTTTCCCCTATTTTCCTCCGTCCGATTATACATCTCTTCCCTATAAATAAACAAGATAAGGTCTGCATCCTGCTCTATAGCGCCCGATTCCCTCAAATCAGCTAATATTGGTCTCTTATTTGGCCTATCCTCAACCTTTCTGTTCAACTGGGAAACTGCCACGACAGGGATATCCAAATCCTTTGCAAGGGCCTTCAAAGACCTTGATATATCAGAGATCTCCAGCTGCCTTGATTCAACTGATCTCCTGCTCTGCATCAATTGAAGATAATCGACAATCAGTAAGGATATATCATATTTTTTCTTCAACCTCCTTGCCTTGGCCTTCATCTCCAGGCCTGACAAACCAGAAGAATCATCAATATACATAGGCAGCTCTGAGAGTCTATTGGCCGAGTCTGTCAAACGAAGGTAGTCATCATCCTGCAGGGCTCCCTTCCTTAACTTCCAGGCATCTATCATAGCATCTGATCCCAAAAGTCTAATGCCAAGCTGGAGTCTTGACATCTCAAGGGAGAATACACCTACACTTATCTTGTCATCCAGTGCAGCATTATACGCAATATTTAAGGCCAATGCTGTCTTACCCATGCTTGGCCTACCAGCAATAATAATAAGATCAGAAGGTTGAAGGCCGGCGGTAAGATTGTCAAGATCTGTAAATCCAGTTGAAATACCCGTAATGTTGCTCTCCGTAGTTTTTTCTATTTTCTTGAAGCTCTCCTTGACCACTTCATTGAGAGGGAAAAAATTTTGATCTATATTCCTCTCGGCTATCTCAAATATGGATTGCTCAGCTAAATCAAGGACTTCATCAGTATTATCAGTAAGCTGGAAGCAGACTTCAGAGATATGTGAACACTTGCTAATCAAACTTCTTCTTGTAGATAAATCTTTAACAATTTCAGTGTGATACAGTATTCCAGCTGAGGTTGATGTTGCCTCTGCCAGGGAGGCTAAATATTCTGTTCCTCCCACCTTATCCAAGACACCCTTTTCCTTTAAAACCTGTGAAAGCGTTATCATATCGACAGCATCATCCTTATTATATAAGATAAGCATCCCTTCAAATATTAAGGAATGGGCCTCTCTGTAAAAATCCTCTCCTGACAGGATATCCACAATCTGGTTGAGTGCATCATTATTGATCAATATCCCACCCAATATGGCCTGCTCAGCTTCAAGATTATGTGGGGGGACCTTATAGGTGGAATAAGCTATCTCTTCTTTCTTCTTTGGCACATTCATTTTTTAAGCTTTTTCTTCCTCTTTCACAACAACTACCTTTATTTTAGCCATGACCTCTGGGTGGAGTTTAATGGCTACTTCAGACTCTCCAAGACTCCTGATTGCTTCATCAATAATAATTTTTCTCTTATCTACATTAATTGCCTCTCTTTCAAGTTCTTGAGCAATATCCCGACTTGTAACAGAACCATAAAGTTTGCCTTCCTCCCCAGCCTTTCGTCTGATAGTTACTTTTATCTGGGAAATTTTTTCCCCGGCTCTTTCGGCTGCCTCCTTATCCTTCATGCGTTTAGCCATTATCTTCCCTTTCTTCATCTCCAGGGTCTTTAAATTGGCATTATTGGCCTCTATTGCTATACGTTTGGGAATAAGATAATTCCTGGCATAGCCATTAGCTGCATCTACGATATCACCCTCAAAACCGAGAGATTCATAATCTTGCATCAAAATAATCTTCATACCTTCACCCATTCAAATTTTTCTCTAAATGTAAGGATAAGAAATTGCACTTTATTCAGATTCCGTATTTCCAATCGATTAAAATTAAAGAAATCGTAACATTTTAGCTCTTTGAAAACTACTC